>JBDSPM010000215.1:0-9402 GCA_039930325.1 Saprospiraceae bacterium | reverse complement strand
GGAATATTACGAGAAAAAATATAATGTTCGCAGTGAACCTCAAAGCAGTTTCCGGAACGAACTCGATCTTTCAAAGCAAAAATTGAATATCCCCATTGGCCGCATGCGCCTCAGTCCTCACGGTAACCAGCTTGCTTATTCGCTCAATGATCATGGGCGAGTACGGGTACAGCTTTATGACATGCATACAGGTCAAAAGCAAATGTTGTTCCGGTACGGTATCCGCAATTTTGAACAGGAAGCTGATCTTATATATCCATCACTCGCATGGAAAAAAGAAGGAGGTGAGCTGAGCATGGTGTACGAAAACAAAGATGTCATCTACCTCAAGACTTTTAAGTTTGATTCATCAAAGTCAGTAACCGATAAAATAAGTCCCGAGTACCAACGGATATATGATGTGGATTACTGGTCTCCTGATACCTTGCTATTAGCTGCTGCTACTGATGGATTATCTGACTTATATCTTTATATCCCTTCTACCAGGGAAAGCATACGCCTGACAGAAGACTTCTATGATGACCTGGACGCATCCGTTGTGACAACACATGGCCAGCACTATGTTTTGTTTTCATCTAATCGTCCTGATGAAACTCTGAGAAAGATGGAGTTGGATTCGCTGCTCCCAGTAGGCGCTTTTGATCTATTTCTTTTATCCTATCCGGCGGACAATGGCGGATTGAGAAAGATAACCTTTACTTCAAATGAAAGTGAACGTCAGGCACGAATAGCGGGAGAAGACAAATTAATTTGTCTCACAGACAAAAATGGCCGTTGGCAGCGCATGGAAGTCAGTAGATTGTTAGATGATCCGCCTGTCAATACCATTATCACCCGTTACGACCGGGATATATTGCAACATGAATATGTACCCAATTCTCCGGTGGTGATTGATTGGCTTGAGAAATATAATTTGCCTTATTTCCAAACTAGTCCGGTTGATTCAACACAGCTATTTTACGGATCAGCTTCAGATGCTCCGGCGATTCTCCTGATTGATAATGCTCCAATAGAACCTAAAGAGGAAAATCATGAGGATGAGGTGACGGATCCGGGTTTGCTTTTTCAAACTAAATTTCCGCAACCACCCGTTACGAAAACAAGTACCATAATTGTCACTAAGCCTGACGCAGAAAATATTCCTGTCAGCATGGACTCCCTCATCAATGTCGATGTGGGAAATTGGATCAGACCTTCAGGTGCCAAGGGTCTTGGTTACAAACCGGGGGATCTTGTTCCATTCGTGAAGTCAAGAGTTATTGCTTCACGTCTTAAATTCAAGCTGGATTATCTTAATACCACGATGGACAATGATTTGTTGTTTGGTGGACTGGATAGCTACGCGGGGACCAAGCGCGAATTTGAACCATCCCCATTGGGACTATTGATCAAGGGAAGTGTGAAAGATCTTTTAGAAGACTATATCATTACTGGAGGTGCGCGTTTCCCGACGACATTCAATGGCTCTGAATATTTTCTTGTTTTTAACAATCGCAAACGACGAATAGATAAAGAATATGCACTCTATCGCAAATCCCTCATTGCACCTGATCCTACTGAAACAAATACACTGCACAGAAATCAGTATGTGACCGCTCTTGGATTGATAAAATATTCATATCCATTTGATGTGTATAATAGCGCCAGGTTAACCGCCACATTTCGAAATGATCGAATTATCGCACTGGCCACTGATATAAGCACCCTCGCGAAAAAAACAGACGATGCCCAACGCCTGGGCTTAAAGCTTGAATGGGTATATGATAATACCAGAATCCTCGACATTAATAGCCGCTTAGGCACGCGCGCAAAGGCATGGGTTGAAGTGGTGAAAAGATTTGACCTTAATCTTTTTGAATCGGGACCCAAGTTGCAATTCAATAAGGGTTTTATGACTGTATTGGGGTTTGATACGAGGCACTATGTTTCACCGGACCGGAGAACCATTTTTGCATTTCGATTTACAGGAGCTACTTCCATAGGATCTGAACGTATTTTGTATTATTTAGGTGGTGTTGAGAACTGGCTGTTTCCGTCATTTGACCAGGGAGTCAGTGTCCCCAATGATGTTGTTTTCGCGTATACCGGACTTGCTGCCAACATGCGTGGCTTCAGATATAATGCAAGAAATGGAAGCAGTGTGGCGCTGACAAATACAGAAATAAGAATTCCGATACTACAATATCTCTCAAGGCAAAAGATCAGGTCTTCTTTTCTCCGGAATATACAGCTTGTGGGATTTCTGGATGCAGGTACAGCATGGCATGGACCTAATCCGTTCAGCCCTCAAAACCCTCTCAACACGGTGGTCCTCAAAAATCCTCCCACTGTGGAAGTAACTATCAATTATTACCGCAATCCATTAATTGTTGGATACGGGGCAGGTGTCCGCACGATTCTTTTCGGGTATCTTCTTAAGCTGGACTATGGTTGGAATTGGGAAACAAAAACCAATCGAAAACCAATTCTGCATTTTTCAATGGGAGCTGATTTTTAGTGAAGAGTGAAATTTAGCCGTTCGTTTCGGCTATCGCTCAACGCCCGCCAAAGAATTTTACCTGTTGATTTCGGCTTCGCTCAATCAATGAGGAAGATTTCCAATGGAAGTTCCGGTTTGATATTGTTTCATGAATGTCCAATTAGAGATTACAGTTTCAAATGTTGAGTGGAGCCGAAACATTCTTTGGAAATCCAAGGCGTTCGTTGAGCGATAGTCGAAACGAAAGCTGCGTGCCCTCCGTGCGAAAATTTTCTATACGTTATTTAGCTTCCTTGTTCATTTTCCCTGACGTTCGCTTTTAGTATCATGTTTCAATTGAGCTTCATCGAGAGAGTGTGTCGTAAATATCTCTTTCTCCTTTTTTGCCAGGCCAGAAAGCTTTATATAAAAATCTTTCAACAACCTGAGCTCAGCATCGGATAGCTCTTCACTCGCTACGAGGCGGTTGCTCGTGCCCGGGTTCGCAGCGATGAGCTCATTGAGCTTCAGATGAAGGGCTATCACATCTTTGTTCTGGCTTTGCTGAATCAGAAAGACCATTAAAAATGTGATAATGGTAGTCCCGGTATTGATGACCAATTGCCATGTGTCCGAAAAACCAAATATAGGCCCGGTAATCAACCACACTATAATAACCGCAAAGGCCATAATAAAAGCATATGGCGAACCTGCTGCACGGGTAGCCTGCGCTGCTATTTTTTCAAAAAATAATGAAAGCTTACTTGGCTTCACAGTTTTCTTCATGATAAATACGTTTTTAAGATGGCGCCTTATTTCAGGACATCACTCATAACATCTTCATCAGGCTTAGGTTCACTTACCACATTTTTGACTTTACCTCTTCCGCGATAGGTCCGGGATTTCTGACGCAAACTTCTCTCTTCACTGAGCAGCTATTGACGAGTTTTGGATTTGTTATTTTAATTTCTGTTTTATTAGATATCGGCACTCAGCTCAACATATGGCGCATCATCGTCATGAGCGAAAACAGAGCCCAGGACCTGGCGAATAAGGTATTTCCGGGTCTCGGTTATTTTCTTGCATCATTGATAGCTTTCGGTGGTCTTGTTTTTAATATTGGAAATATCGCTGGTTGTGGTTTGGGAGTGAATGTTCTCACAGGATTAAAACCTGAATATGGTGCTATCATCAGCTGCGGAGTTTCGCTTTGTATTTTTTGGAATAAAAATGCAGGCAGGCTGATCGATAAAACTGCCAAGTTGTTTGGAATACTGATGATTGGGCTTACAGTTTATATAGCCATTGTATCAGGACCTCCAATGGGCCAGGCTATCTATCATACTTTTCTTCCGGAAAAAATTGATATGCTGATGATTGTCACTCTTGTTGGCGGTACTGTGGGAGGATATATTTCTTTCGCCGGGGCACACCGGCTATTGGATGCAGGAATCAGAGGAAAAGTAATGTTGCCTGAAGTGAACAGGAGCGCCATAAGTGGAATAACAGTCACTGCTATCATGAGATATGTCTTATTTCTTGCTGCATTGGGGGTGGTTTGGAATGGCGGAAAGCTTTCCGGTGACAATCCTGCTGCTTCTGTTTTCCAGAATGCTGCTGGTGCAATAGGCTATAAATTTTTTGGCATCGTCATTTGGTGTGCTGCTATTACTTCGGTGGTGGGAGCATCCTACACGACTATTTCCTTTTGGAAAACACTTTTGCATGTTGTGGAAAAAAATGAAAAGGTGATGATAAGTTCATTTATCATTCTGTCAACGATCATTTTTATTCTGCTTGGCAATCCTGTCAGACTATTAGTCCTAGCCGGCGCTGTCAATGGATTGATTTTGCCTGTTGCTCTTACTGTGATGTTAATAGCCGTCAGACGATCCTCTCTGATGAAACATTACCATCATCCGGCATGGATGCAAGTGGCAGGAATTATTGTGGTGATCCTGATGAGCTTTATGAGCTTGATGGTTATCCAACAGTGGATAGAAAGATTATTTTAGAGGGTGAGAATTAAACCTCTTCAGAAGTCATCTCTTTCAGTCTTTCTGTATTCTCTGCATATTTCAATGCATCGATGACCTCGTCAATAGCGCCCAGTACAATTCTGTCGAGATTATACAAGGTCAGATTGATACGATGATCTGTGACGCGATTTTGAGGATAATTGTATGTCCGGATTTTATCTGAACGGTCGCCTGTACCTACCAGTGATTTTCGATGGGCTGCGGCTGCGTTATGGTGAGCAGCACGCTGAGCATCATTGACTTTATTGTACAATCGCTGAAGTGCGATCTCCCTGTTTTTTATCTGCGAGCGAGTGTCGGTACTTTCAGAAACAATCCCCGTCGGTAGGTGTGTAAATCGGACCCCTGATTCTGTTTTATTGACATGCTGTCCACCTGCTCCGCTGGATCGGAAGGTATCTACTCTCAGATCCTCTTTGCGTATGTTGACATCTTCCATTTCAAGCTTGGGAAGAATAGCTACGGTAGCTGCGGATGTATGGACTCGTCCCTGTGATTCCGTTTTGGGGACACGCTGTACACGATGCGCACCCGATTCAAATTTGAGCGTGCCATAGACATCATCACCATAGATTTCCAGTACGACTTTATTGTATCCGCCTACCGAGCCTTCGCTGACAGAATCAATTTCATACTTCCAGCCTTTGGAATCTATAAAGCGGGTATACATTTTAAAAAGGTCGCCTGCAAAGATGCTGGCTTCATCTCCACCGGTGCCTGACCGGATCTCCATGATGACATCTTTCGTATCATCCGGATCGCGTGGTATGAGCAGCCATTTCAATTTTTCCTCGATGTCTTCTTTTTGCTTTTTGAGATCGGCGAGCTCTTCCTGTGCCATATCTTTCATCTCCTGGTCAGCTTCACGCAGCATATTGGTTGCAGAGGTAATATTCGCCAGGATCAATTCATATTCATCCACAGCTTCCACCACGGGTGTAAGATCTTTGTATTCTTTATGCATCCGCGAATACAATTTGATATCATTCACTACTTCCGGGTCTGACAGCCGGAGCTCCAGGTCCATATATTTATTCTTTATCGCTCTAAGCCTGTCAATCATATGGGCAAAGATATAAGGAAGAGACGAAGGCTGTTGCCGTCACCAAATGGCTTTGGCAATCAAAGATTGCCGTCGCCAAATGGCTTTGGCAATCAAAGAAGGCTGAGGAATTGTAGTACAACTTAAAGCCTGTATAAACTGTTACCTCAGATTATTACCTTTAACTCTTTACTACAATTCTTAATATAAATAATCATGTCAGGTAAGCACAAAAAACAATTCGGCATCTGGATGGATACACATCATGCCACTATCGTCGGAAGAGAGCATCTCGATTCAGGTGATTTTGTCGTATTAGCCCACGAAGAAAATCCAGGTTATACGAGAACCTCTAATGAGCATGCGAAAATGAATGCTGACATCACTTTAATTCATAAGTTTTTCAAAGTCATCACTTCGCATATGCAAAACGCGGAAGAAGTGCATGTGACCGGCACAGGTCAGGTCCAGGAACAATTTATCCACCACCTGGCGGATACAGCCCAGTTCAAAAACGTGGTCACCTATGACAGCACGTCCAATAAAATGAGTGATGAGAAACTGATTGAATTCATGTCTGAAAAATTCAATTAATACCTTTTAGCCGGATACTTGCCAAATTATCTGCATAGTTCACAGGGTGCATTAGAAATAATTTCATTCACACGGCAACACAAGTCCAGCATCATTTTCACTCACTTTATTTACCCGATCTGATACTCTATACCAAGTCATTTGTTCTCCATTTACAGGCACTAGATGATTCATCACATCTTTAGTCGGTACTTCGGCATCAATCCACATACTCTCCTGCTCAGGCAATAAGATCATGGGCATGCGATCATGAAGATGGGCAATAAGGGGATCTGCTTCTTTCGTGATGAGTGTAAAGCTTTTGATGACATTTCCATCCGGTGCTTTCCACGATTCATACAATCCGGCGATAGAGAATATATCTGTGTTGGTGACTTTGATGCGATACGGAATTTTACCCTCCGGTGTTTTCATCCATTCATAGTACCCGTCGAAGGGAACGAGGCACCGTCGCTTTTCAAAAGCCTGGCGGAATGCGGGTTTTTCTGCAATTGTCTCGACACGTGCATTGATCATGCTGGCCCCGATCTTCATGTCCTTCGCCCAAAAAGGGATCAGGCCCCAGCGGTAGAGATGGATCACAGATGGATCCTGCTGCGTGATCACAGGATGCATTTGTGTGGGAGCTACGTTGTAATTGGGCAATGGATTGTACCGCTCCAGGTCTTCACTGTAAAAATTTGCCCGGAATCGCTCTTCTAGTTCTTTTTCGGTCTTTGTCAGCGATGACCGTCCGCACATCAGTTCCCTACTCTGACGTAAGCATCTATCTTATGATAGTCCTTTAATTTTTTCACCAGCCTGCGAGCTTCATTGACATCTGCAAAACGTCCGACACAAACTGTATGGTATTCAGACAAATCAAAATTGAGAACCTCTACATTCTTGAATCCGGCTTTTTTCAGTTCAGCCATCCTTTGTTCTGCATTGGCCTTTTGAAGAAAATTGCCGGCGATGACGAGGTGCTGTCCATCTAAAGAAGAGGGCAACGATGCTTTCTTCGCAACGGGCTGTACTTGCTTAGCCGGAGGTGGGGCAGTTGCTATTGCATTTGATTTAGTTTCTGTTTTTGTAACAGCAGGTTTTTTCTCTGGTGTTACTTGTTTCATTACAGGATCTGTTTTCACATTGCTCATTTTCATGGGATCTGTTTTGAGCGACTTTGACTTCACGGGATCAGAGTTGACAGGTTCAGCAATTTCCTGACTTTTATATTCAGGAGGCGTTTCTTCCTTTGTTACTGTTCCGTTATTCACTTCATCCGGATTTGTATTCAGGAAGGTGTCTATGTCTCCCGTAGAATCATCAGCTCCCAAGGCATGTTCGCTTTGTGTCGCATCTACGATTTGCTGAGGATGTTTGGGTTTGTCAGTACCCCATACATGGCTGATCCAGATATAGAGGAGCAGGAGTATAAAAATAGTGACGAGTATTGTGATTATTCTATTCATGATGCTGTAGTTTTCTTAATGACCTTATCAAAACAGGGTTAAAGATAATATATTATTATAATGTTTAATATATTATTAATACCTTATTTGGAACAAATTTCCAGTCAAATCTCTCCTTTTTGCAAATTTTCATTCCGCCGTACAAGCCATATTTGTTTGGCGATATGGTGGGGACTATATCATCTTTGTGTTGAAGCCAATCAAAACTATGCAATCCTTACAAGCCTTAATAGAATCAGCGTGGGATGACAGGTCCCTTTTGCAGGATCCATCCACCCAAAAAGCGATCAGGGATTGTATAGATCTTCTTAATACAGGCCAGATCAGGGTTGCCACAATGGAATCACCGGGAAGTTGGGTCGTGAATGAATGGGTGAAAAAAGCCATCACACTTTATTTTCCCATTCAAACCATGGAGACCATAGAGGTTGGCCCTTTTGAATTTTACGATAAGATCCCGTTGAAAAAAGGCTTTGCAGCTCAGGGAGTTAGGGTTGTCCCTCATGCACTGGTAAGACATGGTGCGTTCGTAGAATCAGGGGCTATCCTGATGCCATCTTATGTAAACATTGGTGCCTATGTAGGCTCAGGCACCATGGTCGATACCTGGGCTACGGTAGGCTCCTGCGCTCAGATAGGCCGAAACGTCCACCTGAGTGGGGGTGTAGGTGTAGGAGGCGTCCTCGAACCTCCCCAGGCGAGCCCAAATATCATTGAAGACGATTGTTTTATAGGATCAAGATGCATTATTGTAGAAGGCGTCATAGTTGAGCACGAAGCTGTCTTAGGTGCCAATGTGGTCCTGACGCAATCCACTCATATCATTGATGTGACAGGAATCAAACCCGTCATTTACAAAGGCCGGGTTCCTGCCAGGTCCGTGGTCATCCCCGGAAGCTATGAAAGAGAATATCCCGCTGGAAAGTATAATGTCCCCTGTGCTTTGATCATTGGGCAGCGCCAGGCATCAACGGATAAAAAAGTCTCCCTCAATTCTGCATTACGTGAGCACCAGGTAGCTGTCTGACTGCTTCCGGCTGGGTTGTCGTATCTTTGCGGCTTCATGCAGCTGGCACAATATATTGATCATAGTTACCTGAGACCGGATGGTAACGAAGAGATGATAGATCGACTGATAGTTGAGACAAAGGAATATGGATTCAAAGCAATTTGCATACCTCCCATGTATCTTCAGTATGCCGCAGAAAAAGCAAGTGAGCGTTCCTTTTTACTTTGTACAGTAGCCGGATTTCCCATCGGGTATGATCATGTCGAAGCCAAGATTGCCAGCATTACAAGGTCAGCACTTCTTGGGGCGGATGAGGTAGATGTCGTGATCAATCTTTCGGCGGTGAAAACCGGACATTGGGAATTGACAAAGAATGAATTGAAAGCCTTACATGCTACAGCTATAGAAAGTGGTATTATTTTGAAATCCATTATTGAAGCACAGCTTTTGACCGAAGATGAAATCATGCGCATTTGTGAAATCAGCAATGATCTCGGGCTCCATTTCGTTAAAACCTCCACAGGTTTTTTTGGTGATCCGGTGAAGGAAGAAACGGTCAGATTATTACGAAGACATCTTGATCCTTCGATACGGATAAAAGCATCAGGAGGCATCAACAAATATCAACAAGCGCTGAATATGATCAGGGCGGGAGCAGACAGGTTAGGCTGCAGTCAAAGTGTGGCGATAGTGAAGAAAACAATCGAAGTATAATCATCAGTAGAAAGTGAAAAGTGATGCTTCGACCTGCTAAACTCAACCTTTTGCTACAGCTCAGCAACCGAGTGAAAAGTGAAGAGTGAAAAGTG
>JBDSPM010000214.1:0-4517 GCA_039930325.1 Saprospiraceae bacterium | reverse complement strand
AGGATTTCAAATGACGCATCTCGCGACCCTGATCCTGGTAGCGTTCGCAGTTGATGGCAAAAATCGCGATACACAAAAAGAGAAATGACTTCATTGAATAGTTTTTTTTATTGAACCTGAACCGGTGCTAATCCCCCTGAAAAATCCCGCAGCTCCAGTGCGCCCGCCGGAGGATAAAATGCCAATTTTTGAAATGCATCTATGAAAGCAATTCCGTCCTTGAAAGCGGCACGAGCATAGCCCTCTTTATAATCCCATGCAAGACCGAAAACATCCTTTGTCGTTTCCTGCCCCTGCATATTTATATATCCCCAGAAATCGCCTTTGCTGTACGCTGCAAATCCATTTGAATATTTATTAATCTGATGATATGCAATTGATGTCAAAGGTTTTCCAATGCTATCTAAAACGATATAACCCTCTGTCGTTTTTCCGGCCCACAATGAACTTTCAAGATAATTGATGTTCGAAAAGGGATACGTCGTCACAGGAAGATAGGTTGAGATGCTGAATAAATACATAAAGTTATTTTTCCTGACTGAAATCATCTTTCCATCGCTGTCTACCATTTTGCAATCATCAAGACTCGCTATTTTGCCACCATTTATATCGTAAGCCATTGAATTATTTGCCTGCCTGCACAAAATTATTTTAGCATCGCCTGCTACTTTAATCCAGTCAAATTCCGGTTTTAGAATATAAGCACCTTTCGAATCAATCACTCCTTGTTTTTCATGATATTCTACCACACAAATACCTTCATTGAAATTCCATCCACGCGTAAATATGGGCTGAATAATCATTAGGCCTGTAGAATCAATGTATCCATAAGTATCCCCCACTTTCACTCTGGCAAGCCCACCGGAAAAATCATCCGAAGCAGACCAACCCGTAGTTTTTAATATATATCCTTTCCTGTCAATGAATTGTTCGCCGTGATCAAAGAGCTGTATCCTTGCCCGATTTTCGTGGAATGACCAGACAGATTTAAAAGCAGGAGAGATTATTTCTTTTCCATTAGTGTCAATAAATCCCCAAAGTCCTTTGCTGTTGACCGCCGCCATGCCTTCATTAAAAAATCCAACCTCATCGTATACAGGTTTGATGATCAATTCTCCTTTTTGATTTAAGAAACCCCATTTATGAACAGGCACTTCATAGTCAGCCAGATAAGCCGACATCTCTTCACTTTTGACTGATATATCATGCCGGCAACCTTCCAAAGACAGGACGAGGATCAAAGAACCGTATAAAAAACTCCTGACTTGAAGCCTGATGGTAAGTAACATCTATGGACGGGTAATCGTTAATATTAAATCCGGACGCCAAAATACATATTCAGCATGCTTCCACTGCTGTTCCTGTTACCATCATTCATAGGGTTCACTCAGCATGAATGGTCCTGGAGCCTCCATCCGGAAGCCCATTTCAAGATCCTTACTCCGTTTGACCTGACCTTGGTCACTAAGGAAATGCCTATGGCCTCTGATCCTATCGTATATCATCAATATAATGGAGGTTCAGTGACGGATAGTTCAATGTCACTTGCGTTGGTGATCGATCACTTTCAAATACCGGAGACACCAGATACATCGGTCTATCTCTACCATCATGAACTCTTTGAAACTGCCGTTGATCAATTGCTCACTTCGGTGAAAGGGGAATTGATATACATAGATTATAGCACACATATGGACCGGGATATTTGTATCTGGAAAGCTTCTTACCTGAATGGCAAAGGCGTGATTCGAGGGAACCTGATCATCGCCGATCAGCAATATTATGGTTTGCAAGCCTTTGGCCTTGCTAAGGATAATCCGGATGGCTCAATGAATAAATTTTTAGATTCATTCAAAATAATAAACTGAGCATGAAATGAAACCTACCCTCATTTTCTTCTTCAGTATTTTTTGCTTTCTCAGGTTCTTACAGGCCGGTCCCAAGGATGATTGGGTTCTGGAAATCGAGAAAGAAGGTGTCCGCGTGTATACCCAGTTGGATGAGGCCTCTCCATACAAGCAGATTAAAGTGACCACGACCATCAATGCATCTATGGATAAGGTTATGGAGATCTTAATGGCCTTTAGCAATTACAAGTTGTGGATGTATCATGTGTCTGACAGCTATCTGGTCAATCAACCGGAAGCTGAAACGTACTACATTTTTATCCTTGAAGATGCTGACTGGCCTATGCAAAATCGCTACCAGGTATCCCGAATGGAACATGTGCAATCCTCCACAGAATCTTCCCTGCATTTCAGAACTGTGCCTAATTTTATTGAAAAGAGGACTGACGCCATTCAGATAAAACAATCAGAGGGATATTGGGAAGTGCATGATCGTCCTAACCATCAATGCACTCTTGAATATGTGCTAATTCAAAATCCGGGAGGATACATTCCTCCATGGCTTTCAAATTTCCATGCCGTGGATAATCCCTTTCACAGTGTGGTGAAGCTGAAGGAAATGGCAGAGAGAGAAAATATCCGACCGTAGGATTTTACTTCAAAAATTTTATAAATATTTTTTATTCCAGGATTTCGCAGCCCCCATAAGGGTGTAATCATTTTGTCTATACAATTTTAATTTAGGTTGGCACAATCCTAAGTTTCTCTGTCTGAAATGTCTGTTTAAGGACATTCTTTAAAAAATTTATAAACTATTTATGCCTGATCGCAATCGAAATTGGCCGTTTCGTCGTATTAATAGTAACATTTTGGTAGTTCAAGACATTATATTCATAACACTTAAAGATATCTAGTAATCATGATCCATAAGCATTTATACACGCACACAAAAGAAACCGGGTTATATCCTGACGGAGGAGAATCGGTACAGCCGGTTTGTGTCCTCAGTCAGGGAACCTGGCTGGGTGAGATAGAAAGAGCCAATGGATGGATACATGTGATCAGCATACAAGGTGAAGGATGGGTGAAGAAAGAGGATGTAGAAACAAGATCTCCATTTAATCTTCACGCAAGATTCTCTCCGGGGAAGCCAATTGAATATGTAAGTACCGCAGCTTAATTCATTTATCGATTTTAATACATTCCCCTACTTCAACATTAAAGTATCTCGCAGCGATCCATTAGCGGATTTGCCAGAATATCCAGGCGATACTTGCTCATTCACTCATAAGAAGGTCAAAGAATGAGAATTATTTCTTTTCGCTTTCTTTCCAAGCTTCCCAACCGCCTTTCACGTAGTTGACATCTGTAAAGCCATTTTGGCGCATAAAAATACCGGCCCGCTTTGTTTGCGGATCCGCTTTACTGTAGAGAAAGTATTTTTTAGTCTTATCCAGGGCCAGGATATTGGTCCTGAATTGAGGATCAAAAAAATTGATATTGATCGCGCCGTCTATATGCCCTTGTTCAAATTCGACCGGAAAACGGAGGTCTATGATGGCAGCTCCGCTTTTTTTCATTTTATCGCCAAAATCGGCAGGTTCAAGCTCATTGGGTGCAGGTTCACTTGGATTTTCCATTTGTTTTTCATCTCCAGCTTTACCGACTTCAGTCGTTTTCTTGCATGACATGCCTTCGGTAAGCAACAGGATAAAGAAAACTAGGGGGATGGTGGATTTCAGAAATTTCATATTGCAACAATTTATTATCTATCAAGGCGCGAAATTATTATTTTTCCGTCATAGATGGATTTTAATCAGCTTGATATCCGAAGATTTCTGATCGACGCCCTGCCCGGCAGGTTTAGCCGCCTGAGCCCCTCTGAGTTCGAATCCCTGATTCAATATCTCTTCCAGGTGGATGGGTATGAGGTCGAAAAGATCCATGGAAAGAGTGATCCTACTACCAACCTGATCGCAAAGAAGGACCATACTACCCTTGTGATCAGGGTCATGCGCAATCTTCCAGAGCAGATCGTCGGCGATAGAGAAGTTCAGGAGGCCCTGGTGGCAAGAGATTTCTATGATGCTGATCAGTCCTGGATCATTACGACTTCTGGTTTTTCAAAAGAAGCTAAAACCCTGGCTGAAAATTCTGAGATTGAATTGTGGGACTGGGAGGCGTTAAATATAGCACTAAGTGAATTGTTCTTCGAGGGCAAGACGTACCAGGAATACGCTGAGCATCATCCACCAACGATGATATATTCAGACGGTGAACCTCCTTTGAAACTAAAAGCAAAGTGGGAAGCGCAGGAAGGAGTGGGTGTGAAGTGGTATAACCTATCCCTCACGATAGCCAATCCAACGAATGAAAATATTTACATCCATCTTGATCTGCCGGTGCTGATTGATAAACAAAAAAATCAAATCAGCGCTGAAAAGTGGGCTGAGGAGGAATTCGTAGCAGGCATGATCTATGCGGGTGCCTCTGTCCATACAAATGCTTTGTTCAAAACATCCAGGTTAGGCGAACGTCCACCAGGCGGGCGAATTATCGTGACCTGCCATGAAAGAGAGGGACGCCTGACACATCATCTTCATGCGAGATTGAAAGGTGAGGCTTGTTATATTGTTTCATATGTTTATTCTAGACAAAGCCAGGAATATC
>JBDSPM010000213.1:0-3612 GCA_039930325.1 Saprospiraceae bacterium | reverse complement strand
ATGCCAGGGACCCGAGCATTCTATCAAAAGGTCTCGCTTATCACAACGCCGCTGTAGTGGAGGAATGGAAAGGATATGGAGATCCACCGGTGTCCTATTCGATGGAACAAGGTATTTACTTTGCCTTGCAACTAAAATCCTGGTTTACAGGTGAAATGACCGAGCGAGTGTTCAAGTCTCGCATGTTGCAAGGTGGATTGATGCTTTTGCTGCTGGTTATAGGTTGGCTAAGCTGGCGGCGTTGGCGGGATCGATTGCACTTCGGGGAATACAGTTTAGTCATGCTGTATTGTTTCATGCTGTTCTTTTATTGCTTCGGTCCGCTGACCTATCGGTATTATCTTTTGGTATTGCTGATGATATCGGCAGTCATTTGCGGCAAAATTATTTTGCATTCCAGGCTGAAGGATTTTAACATCAGATAAATTCAGATAATCAAATACACGCAACAAAAATTATTAACGCAACCGGAGGGATTCTTTTTAATGTGTCCTTTTCGTAAAAGATTATTCAGAAAAATTTATAATCTGTCATTACCTCACTCATTTATCCGACAGTAGAATTGGAATATTTTTTCCGGCAGGCATGATGATGATTTTCGCATTCGGCGATAGTGCTATTTCTTTGTTGGCTTTTATCATTTCATATTGCAATTGTTTATCGCTGAGGCCTGTACTTAATATCTTTTGATAGTCAGCTATACCCTGCGCTTCTACGCGCTTACGTTCAGCTTCCTGTTTTTCTTTTTGTAATACGAAAGTCATTTTTTGAGCATCCTGTTCTGCATTTATTTTTGATTCGATGGTTCTTTTGACAGATTCAGGCAGCATGATATTCCGTACAAGAATGGATTCGAGCTCAAGACCTCTTTCCGCGAAATCAGTTTTAATATTTTCAAAGATGCGGTTTTGAAACTCATCTCTTTTCGTAGAGTAAAGAGAAACGGCATCGTAGTATACGGCATTGTCTCTAATCTTAGTTCGCACTAAGGGGCGTACAATGACATCTCTGTACCCGGTACCGATTTCTTTTAGAATTTGCGGAGTTTTAGTTGGTTGAACTTTGTACAGTACGGTCACATCGATGACCACTTCAAGGCCATCTAGTGACAGTACCCTGATCGCATCATCTCCTACCTTGGCTCCTTCGTCATGTACTCCTGACATGGTATAGTTTTGTGTCTTAGTATCAAATTCGGTGACCTTTATGAGAGGATTGACAAAATTGAGTCCCGGTTCGAGGGTTTTGCTTTTGACCTCACCGAATAAGGATTGCACACCTATCGTACCGGCATCGATCTGAACGATCATGGAAGAAAATAGCCCTGCTAACATTAGCATGATAGCCAGACTCTTTGTTATTCTTGAATACCTGACTACCTGGGGGTTGTTATGACCTACCATTAAGATCAACGCGAATATTACGAATCCTAAGATAAAGAGTGACATAGTTTCTGGTTTTTATGAATGTGTAGAATGAAGGTAGAGAATTTGCGCATCTCGGACTATAAACTATGGACGATAGAGCATATTCGATGGGCAATATACTATTGAATAGGGTCCTTCGTCTATGGTCAACTATAGCTTGCTTAATGGCTTCTTTATTACGAATTTTTCATGGACTCACCAGATCTGGTGATAAAATAATATTTACAATTTATATCTTAGATGAATTCTTTACCGCAGGGATCAGGTGAGAGAATGATGTTACAATACAGGCTATACTATTTCTTAGAATTTCAAATTCAAAGCTATGTCCCGAAACCTGCTGCTCAGCACCATTTGCACTTTATTTTTTACGGCGTGTTCCTCGTCCACGGTCATTATGCCCAGGAATGTGGCCCAGATACACAATGTTCAGAAGCGAACCTCCTGGTCTTTCTTGTGGGGAGCCATCCAGGATAAACGATTTGAAAATACAGAGCTTACGAATTGCGAAGGGAACGGGCTATCCATGGTAAGCGTAAAGACCAATGCCGCATTCGTCCTGCTGAATGTTATTTCATTAGGAACCGTCATGCCCATCAGGATAGCCTTCGATTGTGCAAAAGATACCCAAATTCCTCCTCCTGGCCAATAGTAAAATAAAAGTATTCTTTGCGTTTTTCACTCTCGCCAGCTGCGGGATCTTCGCTGAACCTGGATTTTCTCTTTCTTCATTTTCAATTTTTCGTTTTTTTTTGTCTCCCTACTCACTACTCACTACTTAAAACTATTTTCACATGCCTGTCATCAATAATTATAGCTGGACGAATCTTCATGAGAATATCAATTTTACAGCAGAACAGTTTCATATCATCTGGAACCGAAATCCTGACGGCAGCACACCGGTAGGGTTCATTGCAAAATGGAAGAGTGGCCTTACCAATATTAAGGCTGTATTGCGCATTGCTATGGACAATGCAAAGAAAGTAAGAGCGGTAGGCGGTGGCTGGTCACTCTCGGATATCCAGAAAACATCCGGATTCCTGATCAATACGAATGCGCTGAACATGATTGAGCCCGGATTAAGTGCCATCAATGTGGAAGCCGGAATTGATGGTAGCAAGTATTGCCTGGCCCAATGTGGTGCTTCTGTGATGGAAATTAATACACAGCTTCATCAAAGCAACCTCGCATTGTCAACTTCAGGTGCGAGTGATGGTCAAAGCATTGTCGGTGCTATCTCCACAGGAACACATGGCTCGGCATTCACCTTTGGTGCAACATGCGATTTCGTTGAAGCTCTGCATATCATTGTTTCCGATACCCTGCATTATTGGATAGAAGGCAATACCAGGATTGTATCCGATGCATTCATCAATGCGTATGCTACCGGTGCCACGCGGATTAATAATAATTCGATTTTAAATGCGGCTGTTGTGAGCTTTGGAAGCTTCGGTGTGATCTTTGCTGTATTGATAAAAGCTGAACCTATCTACGCATTAAAGCGATGTCAGAAATACATACCATGGGCTACGATTCAAAATTATATCAATGATCCCACCAGCCTGATTAACCTGAACTTGCCGATTGCTAATCCATATCATTTTTGCGTGTTGGTCAATCCATATAAGAAAGATAGCACGGTGGTATGTGTCATGGAAAAGGTAGCCTATACAACTCAAATGCCGCCTACATCCAATCCGACCTTCGGGCCCAGCAATGATGTGTTGCATGTCATTGGTAAAGTCAGCTCCATCATACCGACGACTATCCCCAACATCATGAAATGGCTGGACAAACTGATAAAGAAACAATACAAAGAATACAATGAAATCATCAGCATTCCGGGATACACATTTATGGATGGCACATCGATCGCTAAGGGAAAGGCATTGAGTGTTGAGATCGGGGTTGATGCAAGTCAGGCTCTTGCGGCGGCGAATATTATTTTTGCGTTGTGCAATACAACTCCGTTTCCCGGTATCATTACGTTCAGGTATGTGAAAAAAAGTAAGGCAACATTAGCATTCACAAAATACCCGATGACATGTACGATTGAATTTCCGGCTCCTTTTTCAAATCAGACTTCCATATTTTATACTGCCTTGTATACTGCACTGGATCAGGGGGGAATTGAATACACGTTGCATTGGGGCCAATGCAATAACCTCAACAATTTAAATGTTCG
>JBDSPM010000212.1:0-3945 GCA_039930325.1 Saprospiraceae bacterium | reverse complement strand
GCGATGGCTACGATGGATATCATCAAGCTCTCAGGAGGTTCGCCAGCTAATTTCCTCGATGTGGGTGGAACAGCAGATGCAAAGCGAGTTGAAAATGCGTTCCGGATTATACTGAAAGATCCAAGTGTAAAGGCTATTCTCATTAATATATTCGGCGGTATAGTAAGATGTGATCGCGTAGCCCAGGGTATAGTCGATGCGTACCACAACATAGGTGAAATTCATGTCCCCATCATTGTCAGATTGCAGGGTACGAATGCAGACCTTGCAAAAAAAATCATTGATGAAAGCGGCCTTGATGTGAAATCCGCGATCCTGTTGCAGGAGGCCGCAGATTTAGTCAAGGCAGTGCTTTTGCCCCCTGCCCCCTGAAAAAGGGGGATCTGTTTTGCCGCCTGCCCCTGAAAAAGGGGGACCATATAAAAGTAATTCCTCAAGTCCCCCTTTTCAGGGGGTAGGGGGTAAAAATCTAAATTGTAAATTCAAAATTGACAACTCCTTCTTCATATTCCCTGCTTGAGCTCAATCAATATATCAGAAGAGTGATCTCACTGAATTTTGATGAACCTGTCTGGATCGAATGTGAGATCGGGCAGGCTTCATTATCACGGGGTCACTGGTATCTTGATCTGATTCAAAAAGAAGGAGAGACCATCGCTGCACAGTGCCAGGCCGCAATGTGGGCAAATGTGTATGCTTATCTGAAACGCAAGTCCCCTATCCCACCTGAAGAAATATTGAAGCAAGGAATGTCGGTTAAGCTCAAGGTAAATGTTGACTACCATGAGAGATATGGTCTGAAGCTGATCATAGAAGACATGGATAGCAGCTTTACGATAGGAGTGCTTGAAATGCAGCGGCAGGCCATACTGCGCGCAATCAAGGAGCGAAACCTTGTTCGGAAAAATGCAGAAACACATCTTCCTTCGGTTGTACAGCGATTGGCAGTGATCAGTTCAGACAGGGCCGCGGGATGGAAGGATTTTGTAAAGCATCTTGAAGACAATCCATTTGGCTTTCACATAATACCTTCTCTTTTCGAAGCAGCCATGCAGGGGCAACAGGTTGAAACTGAAATCCTGGATTGTCTTGATAAAATTGAAAAAAATCTATCTAAATATGATGCTGTTGCAATCATTCGCGGGGGTGGTGGCCGGACAGATTTGGCTGCTTTTGATAATCTGAAACTGGCCGTTCGCATAGCCGAATATCCCATTCCTGTTTTGATCGGTATAGGTCATGAAATTGATCAGTCTATCCTTGATCTTGTTGCTTACAAATCTTTGAAGACACCAACAGCCGTAGCTGATTTTGTAATAGAGCATAATGCTGCTTTTGAAAATCGGCTGGACGAAGTTTGGAAGTGGATACGGGAGGAATCAAAAGACAGGATCAGAGAAGAAAAGCAAAAGGTAATGGAGCTGGCAAACGATCTTCACCATGCCGTCAGGGCGAGAATAGTTTTAGAAAATAATAAGATGGACCACCTGGTGATGCTTCTGCGACAAAGCGGAAAAAATTTGATCCTTGGACACACCAGGAGACTTGAATTCATCTATACTCTACTCTCGGCGATTGATCCTGATAAAGTTCTTGCCAGAGGGTATTCTATCACCACGCACAAAGGAGTATCTGTTAGCCGGGCCGCAGATCTGCATCGAGGGATGAACATCCAAACTACATTCAGGGACGGCACCATAAAAAGTATAGTCGAATGAAAAAGAATCTTACTGATTATGACAAGGCGATACTCCAATTGGAGAAGCTGGTAGCGCAAATCCAAAATGGAGAAATGGGCCTTGAAGAAATGCGAAATGAAGTAAAAGCTGCCATGGAGCTCATCCGGTTGTGCAGGAATAAACTTAGGAATATTGAGACGGATCTTGATGCGGTGATGGAGGAAGAGTAAAAAGCACAGGGCATGTCGAGCACGGCGACGAACTACAAGATTCCTTTCACTGTCTTCAAATAGATACAGATCGTTAATATGGCCTTGAAGCAATGCTTCAAAAATCGGGCAAATAAAGAAAGTCTTTTACCCGGGAACCTACAAGCTTCCTATCAAGGTCGATCAATAGAATAGTTTAGGTAAAATAGATTTGAAGCACAGCTTCAAATGTCGGGCAAATTGTGTAGGTCTTCTACATGGAAGCTACAAGCTTCCTATCAAGGTCGATCAATAGAATAGGTTAGGTAAAATAGATTTGAAGCACATGCTTCAAATGTCGCATCAGGAAGTTTTACCCCGGCGTTGCTTGCACGCATGGGAGAAACTGAGCATTCATGAACGAAGTGAAAGAAGCAGCGAAGTGACGGGGCAAAAAAAAGGTGGAAGCCGGCCCGGCGGCCTGCGCTTCCACCAACTTCACCAGTTGAAAACAATCTTTATCACTGCTGAGGAATCCTGAGTACCTGACCTGGATAGATCTTATCAGGGTCTTTCAGCATGGGTTTGTTGGCCTCAAATATACTATTATATTTCATTGCGTCTCCATACTCCTCCTTGGCTATTTTTGAGAGCGTATCACCTGATTTCACAGTATAGAAAGTGGCTTCCGGTTCCGGGTTAGTGGCGATCACACTCATGCGATCGTCAACAGAGGATATACCTTCATTGTTACCTAAAGTCAGTACAGCAAGCTCTTTGGCGAATTGTGTTTCAGCCTGGCCCCAGACTGTAACGACGTCATCGTTGAGGTCAATGCTCAGATTCTCCACCGGGAGGTTCAGGTCATTGACGGCCTTTAGCATAGCCTCTTTTTTCATGCTAATCACTTCATCAGCTGACTTTGTTTTGACAGCCTCTTCTTCATGCTTGTTGAAAAGCTTAGCACCCGCTCCTTTTAAAAATGAAAATAGTCCCATAATTGATTTTTATTTAAATGGATAATAAATACAGTAGAGCAACATCTGCCTACCTAGTCTCCAATTAACAAACCTTAGAGTAAAAAGGTCATGAATTTGACTTTTATTTTCCAAAGGTTCATCTGTTCATAAACAGGGTCAGGGATCGACTAAGGTTAAAACGCATAGTTATATTGTATATATTACCTTTGCAGATCTATCCGATGCGTCCATGTTGAAGAACAAACCAGATTCAATTTCTATAGATCCGGGGAAGGAAACCCCCCTGATGAAGCAGTACCTTAAGATCAAGAGCCAACATCCCGAGGCGTTATTGCTTTTTCGCGTGGGCGATTTTTACGAGACATTTGGCGAAGATGCAGTTAAAACTTCCGAAGCCCTTGGGATCATATTGACTTCACGCAATAACGGTGGTAATCATGTAGAGCTGGCAGGGTTTCCTTATCACGCCATGGATATGTATCTTCCAAAATTGGTGCAAGCGGGTTATCGAGTCGCTATTTGCGAGCAGTTGGAAAAGCCCTCCAAAGAGAAAAAGATTGTTGATCGCGGTGTGATCGAAATGATCACTCCCGGAATAGCTACAGAGGATTCCCTTCTTGATCGTCATTCCAATAATTACCTCGCGAGCATTCACTTTATTTCCAATGATCATTTTGGTATTGCATTTCTCGATTTATCTACCGGCGAATTTGTGATCAGTGAGGGAGCCCAGCGAGAGATAGAAAAATTACTGCAGAGCTTTTCGCCTTCAGAAATCATTCTTTCAAAATCCAACAGGGATCGCTTTGAAAAAATATTTGGAAATGTATTCTATACCTATGGCCTTGATGAATGGGTCTTCACGGTTGATTTTACAAATGAAAAAATACTTCGTCATTTTGAAATTGCCACCCTCAAGGGATTTGGTATAGATCATTTACTACATGCGCAGGTTGCAGCCGGTGCAGTATTGCATTACCTGGCTTCTACAAAACAAGATGGCCTGAAGCATATTCGGACGATCAGCAGAATACAATCGGACCATTATGTCTGGATGGATAAGTTTACAATAAGAAATCTTGAACTGCTCCAGGCTGC
>JBDSPM010000211.1:0-5534 GCA_039930325.1 Saprospiraceae bacterium | reverse complement strand
CCCATACAGCAGTGAATCGCCTTGTAGATAGACCGAGACTCCGGGTATCATCAGTTTTCGGGATGATATGTGATGAAAACTCCAGAGAATTAGATCCAAACTTACTTATAGTTTCATCCTCAATCTGGAAACTTCCTCCTGCTATATGTAATCTTGATTCAGGGTTGGTCGTACCGATCCCTACATTTTGTTGGAAGTAGATTTCATTTCCATTGGGTTGCCAATATGTAAGTGCTTGACTTTGTGGGGTCCATCCTCCGGCAGTCGAGGTATATTTTAATATCTGACCATCGACAGGTGCAACATCAACTATATTGAAACTTCTCAGTTGATTTGCATTCCATATTTCTTGTGTGTTTTGTGCGGAAATAATTGATCCGGCAATTGAGATACCTGTGCCGGCATTATAGTTTTGACCGCTATCTGTAGAAGGAATCCAAAGGAGCTGATCCGGATTCCATTTCAGGACCTGGCCACCACTGGGTGTTGCAGTGGAGACATTAAAGTTTTGTATCTTATTGGCATTCCAAATATTTTGTGTATTCAGTGCAGAGATGACATTCGCAGCGATATTAATTCCTGTGCCTTGTGTATAGGTATTGTTCGGAAGGTTTACAGAACCTCCATTTGTAAGAGACAGTACATTAGCATTTAAAGAGATTGTCTGGATTTCGTTTGTGGGATTTGCATCAGCATCGCCTGTATTGGAGATTACATTTCCATTGATGTTGATGCCATTACCGGCAGAATAATCGGTACCGATATCTTCACCAGGTATCCAGCTTGCTCCATTCCATTTTAATACATCCCCATTCACCGCACCTTGCCGTGCTATTTTCAACGGGATAGATAATGTGCCATCTCCTTCAAGAGTAGCATTTGATTCCACGGTCTGGTCCCCCCAATTATCTCCGCCGCCAGAGCCTGTAGGCAGAGTCACTGCATTTCCATTAGAAATCGAAAGTTGATTTCCATTGACAGTCAGTGTCTGTTGATCGGTATCGTCTCCTGGTCCCCATTCATTGCCGTTCCAGATCAGAACTTGTCCAACCACTGCGCCCCCACTTCCTATTGATCCGGGATCAATGACGGCATCATCATCCAGTCCATGCGCTTTTTGAGCATATAGAGCGTAGGGAACACTCTGCAGGCTGCTGGTGCCGAATGGAGAAAAATTATTTCCACCGGCAGGATCAAGTTCAACCCGCATCTGAACATTGCCTGCTTTCCAATCTATGTTTTGAAAGCTTCCCGCGGCAGGAGTTCCGTTGCCAATGACAAGATTGATGCCTCCGAGAGCATTGGTAACAGTAGAATGTGTTTCCTGATAGAACAATTGACCACCTCCATTATTTTCGATTGAAAATCTGAATTGGACGGAAGTGGACAGCAGAGGATTTCCATTTCCGTCGCGTATGACCGCTTGGTATTGCATGGATTGAGGTACCTGGCCAGACAAAAATGTAGTGAAGAGGAACAGAAGCGAAAGAAGTATTGTACAATGTTTCATGTTAGCAGAATTTATATTTTAATGAATGAAGTCAAAGAAGAGGATACACCGAACTGAAGCCTTATGAAGTAAATGCCTGCACACAATTCATCAAGCGACAGATTGAGATACTCGTTTGATGGTATATCCCGATGGAGCAGGGTCTGGCCCAGACTATTTTCAATGGTTAGCTGATTGCAAACAAAAGTTTCTGGCCATTCAACATGTAGAAATCCGGTTGTGGGATTTGGATAGATGGTAGCCGTTGAAGGAGGGAGAATATTTTTTATTCCAGTCGAAAGATTAATTTTTTCCGGCTGCTGATAACCTTCAGTAATCCACCTGTCGGAATTAAATCTGTATTCCACGAATGGTTCGCCCAGTGAATAAGAAAGATAGAAGGATCCTTGTTTCTGCATTCCACCTCCGCTACCAATCAAAGAAGGATCCTGTGACTGGCCTGAAAGTTGAATAGCTATGAATATCAGCACGAGTGTTGGAAAAACGATTTTTGTGTTCATTCTTTTAACTTTTTGGAATGGTGGGTGAAATGGAATCCAGCTCAATGACAAGTTGTAGGATCTCTTTGAGTGGAGATTCAGTATTCAGATAAGGGCTAAGCAAGGGAGCGACATAATGTGGTTTATGGACAGTGCCTTTATAGCGCATAGGGAGATAGATGTACTGCAACCATTGCCAAATATCAGGGATAGGCTCTTCACGATATCGTGTGACCCAATCCGGAATCTCTGTCGACCAAACACCTGCTTTCTTCATTGCTTCTTCAATGAGATCAATCTGAATTTGAATAGAATCTGCATAAAGGGTCATGAGCTATAAATTCAAATCAAACTTATACCTTGTCAAGGAAGATGAAAGAGACCAACTACCCAACGGTGCGGCAATAAAATCAAATGGATAAATTGACTTAGGGAACGGTTTTGCATTATAAAACGGAAGAGGGCGATTGAGTCAATGGTATCTTCCAATGATATATGGGTTGAAACAGCATCAAACAACTTCGTTAGTTTTGTAATACTAAGTATGAATAAAAGATGTATCTCTTTCTTAAGACAGGCAAGCTAAATAACCCGGAAATATGAAAGCTTTTTGCTTTTGGTGGCCTGCACTTTACCGGATCTTCATTTTTCAGATCACATGGGTAACTTCTGTTAGCCTTCAGGCGCAAAGAGTAGTACATATGGATATGGACAATGGCTTGTGCACTAATGCACTCACAGACCTGACCCGTGATCATAATGGCAATATGTGGATTGGATCTCTTAGCGGTTTGATGCGATTCGGTGGAACGCATATCAAATGCATTACGAAAGTTGGCCCCGAAAATAATGCAGTCAGTGGACTTGAAATGCATAGCATAACTGAAGACTATTGCGGAAACATCTGGTTTGGGTCTTCAGGTGAGCTCAATAGAATAGATCCTGTCACTTTCGAAGTTCAGAAATATGCGATCCGATCACCTTATGAAGGATCCACATCCGTGGGTTATATTTATTCGGTGTATGCTGACAAGTACGATTATATCTGGATGACCACAGATGTAGCCATGTTCAGGTTTGATATTAACACAGGACATTATGAAGCAGTACCTACAGATAAAGATGAGCATAGCGTCCCTTATTATACAGTTTCTTATAATGGATTTGTGGAAACAGAAGAAGGTTTGTGGATGTCAACGGGAGGTGGTATGGCGTATTATGATTATAAGAAGAATGAATTTTTTCACCGGTATCATAATCCTGACAAAAATCAAATTTTCGATGTCACCTGGAATGTAAATGAATTTCAAAGCGATATGGAACTCGACAGCCAGGGGAGAATGTGGTATGTAAGAGGAAAAAAAGAGCTTGCCTGTTATGATCTCCGCACCCAACGCCTTGACACTTTTAAATTTGAGTTACCGAAAGGAACCTGGGGCTGTTGCTGGAGCATTTGTGTGGATGCAGAGGAAAATATTTGGATTGGTACCAGGCATGGTGGGGTCTTGATTTTCAATACAACTACGAAAACTTTTAGGTCACTCAAGAGTGATGATATCAACAGGTTGATTCAATCCCATTACATCTATGGTATCGAACGAGGTCCCGGCGGCCAGGTATTCGTCGCTCATGATAACGGTCTTGATATTATTGATCTGTATGATCTTTCCTTAAAGGAATTGAGAATCAGCGCAAGTCCTGATTTCCTGAATCTGAAATATGAATCAGGTGATATTTCGCTCAATGAAATGGAAACAGCTCTTTTTGTTCCATTTTATCATTATGGATTTTATATGATTGATCTGGGCACTGACAGCATTAAGTCTTTTGTCAATCCAGTTCAATATGGTGATGGAACACCTTTCATTTATAATTTGCAGGGTCAGGAATATGCATCCCTGAAAGATAACCTTTACAAAATCGAACCCGAAAAAGATACCTATGAAGTAGTGCATCGTACACTATTGCCCGATACAGTTTCGCACATAAAAGGACATGTTGTCTGGTGTTATATTGAATCACCGGCTTCGACATATGTAAAAAAAAGCACCGGAAAAGTTTTGCATGTCAAAGATGGAAATATAGAAACGTATAATAGTGAAGGGTTTGAACCTAACATATGCCTTTCACCTGACAGTCAGACTATTTCTTTCCTGACTCCGAACTTTAATCTGATCCGGCGCCACCTGGATGAAGTCAATGTAGATACTATCTTCCTGCAGCAATATCTTGATACAAGTAGTTTTTCTTTTTCCAATCCAAGACATATGGTGGATGATGGAAATTCCGTTTGGATGACAGGACAGAACGGGATCCTGAGGTATGATTACATCAAAGAAGAGATTCATCCTTATGGAATAAACAATGGCCTTTCTCATAGTTTTAACTTTAGCATTGTACTTGACCTTAATAAAAATGTATGGGTTGGAAGCATCGGGGGTGTTGATAAGTATGAAAAGGAGGAAGATCGGTTTGTAAGTGTTTACAGGGTCAAAGGTATTACATACATGGATGCATATGGCAGTGCACTTTGCACATCAAAAGGAGAAATAATTTTTCATTTTGGTAATAAAATCGTTCGGCTTCTTCCGGATCTTAAGCCGGCTAAACTTGCAGCGCCACTCAGCATACACCTGGATGAAGTACTGGTGAACGGACGAAATATTGATTGGCAGAATGAGAAAAAATTGCAAAATCTGACCTATCATGAAAACCATTTGACAATTGTTTTTGATATGTATCATTATGATGATCCTGATCTCGTCACTTTTTACTACAGGCTCAATGGCAAAGAATGGATTGATAATGGTAATAGAAATGAAATTAACCTCGAGGGATTGGCAAGTGATAGGTACCTGCTGGAACTGAGAGGTTCTGTTGGTTCCCGGACCGATCTTACATCTGCATTTTCATTTCCATTCAGGATACGTGTGCCATGGTGGAAAGCGTGGTGGTTTTTAACCCCGTTATTTTTAATGGCGGCAGGAGGTGTTTGGGTTTATTTCTGGGGTCGCATTGAAAAATTTAAAAAGGAAATACTGATTGCCCGGCAGATCACTGATCTCGAATCAAAGGCACTCAGGTCTCAAATGAATCCTCATTTTGTGTTTAATAGTCTCAATGCCATCCAGGAATGTATAGTGACAGGGAGAATAGAAGAAGCATATACGTATTTATCCACTTTTTCCAAATTACTTCGTATGGTACTCGAACATTCGGATGTACCTGAAGTAGCCTTGCAGGAGGAATTAGAAGTATTCAATCTTTATATGTCATTGGAAAAATTGAGATTTAAAGATGATATGAGTTTCATACTGGATATTGACCATGAACTTGATCCTGAAGAGATATACATTCCAGCTATGTTGATCCAGCCTCATCTCGAAAATGCAATATGGCATGGACTCCGACATAAGGACGGTGATAAGCACCTGACAGTTTCGATAACTGAAAAACCTGCTGGTTATCTTGAAGTGAACGTTGCAGATGATGGCATCGGACGGACAAGGGCAGGAGAAATCCAAGAACATCGCCTCGGAGTAGCC
>JBDSPM010000210.1:0-5222 GCA_039930325.1 Saprospiraceae bacterium | reverse complement strand
TGAGACAGATGGCTTTCGCATGGCCAATGTGCAGATAACCATTAGGCTCTGGTGGAAAACGAGTGTGCACTCTGCCTCCATGCTTGCCATGTGTAATATCAGATTCAATAATTTCTTCTATAAAATTGAGTGACTTTTGATCTTCCATTATCTGATTTTCGATTTACGATTTACGATTTACTTTTCGATGCCGGATTTAAGGATGCCGGATACCGGACTCCAGACACACCGATACTGGTTATTTTAAATTACCACAAACGATTTACATTTCACTACTGACTATTCACTACTCATTCCTTACATTCTTTCCGGCATTTCAATGCCCAGCAAATCCATGGTATTCTGAATATTCTCTCCGATAATCCGGATCAGCTTCAATCGAAATGCCATGGCTGCATCAGATTCCGCATGCAATACTTTTACATCATGGTAATAACGATGATATTCTTTTGCAAGCGCATAGGTATAATTCGCAATCAGCGCGGGATTATATTCTCTTACTGCCGAATCAATAACCTGACTGCATTGACTGAGCATGTTAAGCAATAGTTTTTCATCTGCATTCGGCTCATATCCCGTATGTTCCTTTTGTATTTCTCCTGCCTTTCTTAATATCGACTGGATCCGGACATAGGCATTCTGTATATACGGTCCTGTTTGTCCCTGCAGATCCACAGATGCTTTTGGATCAAACACCATTCGCTTGCGGTGATCAACCTTGACAATAAAAAATTTCAATGCAGCCATCCCTATTTTTCGAATGACTTCAGGATCATTGAATTCACGCTCTGAGGCCGCATCGGCAGCCTCTTTCAAAACGACAGCAATGAGATCATCTGCATCCACTACAGTGCCTTCTCGTGATTTCATCTTTCCTTCTGGCAATTCAACCATGCCATAGGATAAGTGATGCAATCCTTTAGCATATGGAGCCCCATAAGCACCAATCATGGCAAATAGCGCCTGGAAATGATAATTCTGCTCATCCCCTACGACATACACCATTCGTTCTGCACCAAATTCTTCAAATCGCTTTTGAGCCGTGCCCAGATCCTGCGTCATGTATACGGAAGTGCCGTCAGCTCTAAGCAATAGTTTGTGATCAAGACCCTGCTGAGTCAGATCCACCCAAATCGATCCATCACCCTTCTGATAAAAAACCTTTCGCTTCAGTCCCTCTTCCACAATATCCTTTCCTAAAAGATAGGTATCGCTTTCGTAATATAATTTATCAAATTCAACGCCAAGCTTTTTATAGGTTTCTCCAAAACCTGCATATACCCAGGCATTCATTTTTTTCCAGAGCTGTATGGTTACAGGATCATGTGCTTCCCACTTCAGCAACATTTCTCTTGCTTCCAGCCCAAGCTTGCTATAGGTGTTGAAATAATGATTTTTATAACTTTTGAAAAACTCAGCTTCCGATAATTCTTTTTCATTCCGATTATCAAAAATTTCTTTTGACGTATCAGTTTGCTGCCATGCAGTATATTCTTTTAGAAATTCTTTTTCAAAACGTACGTACCATTCACCCACGAAATGATCGCTTTTCATTCCGATGGATTCAGGTGTTTGGCCTTCTCCAAATTTTGACCAGGCGAGCATGCTCTTACAGATCGCAATCCCACGATCGTTTACGATTTGCACCCGGCTTACATCATGACCGGAAGCTTTGAGCATTTTATAACTGGCCCATCCCAATAAGATATTCCTGATATGCCCCAGGTGAAGCGGTTTGTTTGTATTCGGAGATGAAAATTCAACAAGAATTTTTTCCGGTGTATGAGATGGTTTCCAATAATCAGGATCACTGACCATTTCATCCAATGCAGATGACCAGAAAGAAGGAGAAAGGGATATATTCAGAAAGCCCTGTACTATTTCTGTTGCACTAACTGATGACGATAATAAATTTTGTTTAATGTACTCACTTAATTTCACCGCAATATTTTGAGGTGATTGCTGGAGTTTTTTGGCTAATGAGAATGTTACCAATGTGTAATCACCCTGATGTTCCTTTTTTGTAGGTGTTATCAAAATGTCTTCCGCAGTGATATCCTTCTGATATATTACTTTGACACCTGTAATGGTTACATTTTCTATTTCCTTGAGTATATCTGTCATATGTGGACGGCAAAGTTACGATCCTATGGCAAAAAAGCTGAAAACACTTTGTCCATAGTTTCTGGCTTCCTTAAAACCTGAAACCTTTTCAAAAGATTTCATTGAAATATGCTCCAAAACAAAAAACCCTCCCGGGCTCAGAATTTCCGATGTGAATACGAACTCAGGAAAATCTTCAATCCCCTTCATATCATATGGGGGATCTGCAAAAATGTAATCCCATTGTCTTGAAGCCTTTTTGACGAAAGAAAAAACATCCGACTGTATTGCAACAATTGGAAGCTCCATTTCTTTAGATAAAGACGCTACGAATTGTGTACTTCCCCTGTGACGATCCACATATGTGATATCCATACATCCTCTTGAAGCTAATTCAACAGAGTGAATACCTGTCCCTCCAAAGAGATCCAAAGAGGTTGCGTTGGCATAATCAAGCCTGTTATCCAGAATATTGAACAGAGCTTCGCGGGCAAAATCAGTCGTCGGCCTTACCGGCCAGCTATTCGAAGGTATGTGGATGCGTCTTCCTTTCCATTGTCCCCCTATGATTCGCATACTTTATATTGGGACATGAGCATTTGTAATGAAGGCAATGATAATTGATGATCAATTCTGAACAGTGAATCATCCGGCATAACAAATTTTCCTTTCTCATCTGCAATCGTAACGAACCAATTTTCTTTTGCCTTTAGCATCCGGCTGCAAGCAATGGAATAATACACCAGGTCAGCCTCATCCCTGATATTAAAAGTTTTAGAAAAATTGAGCTTCTTATTTTTTTCTCCCAATAAAATAAGTGTCTCACTTGCTAATATGATGTACAACCGAGTTGAATCCTTTTCAGGATGAATCTGTTGGCTCGAAAAATTAGACCACAGGACAGTTGTCAGGTGATGACAATTGATGTTGGCATAATATTCCTTCAACATGGTCATGGTCTTTGTTGGGAGAGTGTAACAGATCACCGCTTCATTTTCAGACGGATCTGTAGTCAGCGTGTCCCCTGCTCTTAACCTGAAATATTTTGCTGCAATATCTCCCAATATGCCACTATCCAAATAATGCTGCGGAAGACAAATATTCGGGCGGTCGAGTACCACTACTTCCACGCACTGAAATTGATCCATTAAAGAAGGATTCTCAAGAAGGGCAGAATCAAGTGAACTGGCAATTTGCTCTTCTAAAAAAATGCTGTCTACTTTGAAGGATGTCTGCCATGCCGCTCTGCCTGTTTCGGTATTACCTGAAAGATTAACCTTTACCCTGTCTTGCGACAGAGATATAATAAGGTCAGGCTGACTGGATAAGGTTGGCATCAAATGTTCAGGTTTTTAACCCTTCTTATATCTTCTATGATAGAGCAATGATAAGGATTATTTCAGGCAAAAGGCCTTATGCAACAATGGCCAAAAGTGTTCCAAAATGAATGCTTTCAGGAAGCCGAACGGATATATCTTATTTTTAACCCATGAATACTGGTCATGTCCGGCTGTTGGCTATCGAATCTTCATGCGATGATACTTCGGCTGCTGTACTTCAGGATGGTATCGTACTGAGCAATATCCTAGCCACCCAGGCAATTCACGCAAAATATGGCGGAATAGTCCCAGAGGTCGCCTCCCGAATGCACCAGGAGAACATCACGCTTGTCGTCGATGCAGCTTTAAAATCATCAGGAACCAGTTTAGAAGACCTGCATGCGATAGCCTGCACCGCGGGGCCTGGATTATTGGGTTCATTGACGGTCGGGTTGAGCTTTGCGAAAGCGCTTGCATTGAGTCTCGGGATTCCCTTCATTTCAGTCAACCATATGAGGGCTCATGTTCTCTCTCATTTTATAGATGATCCCAAACCAACTTTCCCGTTTTTATGCCTCACGGTTTCCGGTGGGCATACGCAAATTGTGTTGGCCAAAGATTTCGACGATATGGAAGTCCTCGGACAGACTCGAGATGATGCTGCGGGTGAAGCTTTTGACAAATCAGGAAAGATATTGGGATTATCCTATCCGGCCGGGCCGGAAATCGACCGCCTGGCCTCATCAGGAAGGCCGGTTTATCCATTTCCGATACCACAGGTTGAAGGTCTTGATTTCAGCTTTAGCGGTTTAAAAACAGCCATTCTTTATTTTGTACGGGATGAGGTAAAAAAAGATCCTGATTTTATTAAGTTACATCTCAATGACCTATGTGCAAGCATCCAAAGCACAATCGTTGAAATCCTGACCAGGAAAATTCTTCTCAGTTCCGAAAAATATAACATTCGTGAAATTGCAGTTGCAGGCGGTGTTGCTGCAAATTCGGGTTTGCGTAAAAGATTAAGTGAGCTTGCAAAAGAGAAGATTTGGAATTTATATTTTCCTGCGATGCAATATTGCACAGATAATGCTGCGATGATTGGAATTGCTGCACACTATCAATATCTCACAGGAAGATTTTCTTCGCTTAATACAGCTCCTTTTGTGAGAGGAATGGAATAAAAGGCGGCGCGCATTCTCATCGTGAGGTATGAGGTGTCAGACGTGAGTTAAAGGCGGAAGGAAGCATGTCGACCGCAGGGAGATCCCGCCATCATATAATGATGCTGCGGGAGAGCAGAGAGCTTTTGCCCCCTTGAATTTTGCGAATTCCGTTCCCCCAAGTGGGAACTTTAAAACTCCTGGCAGCGGCAAAAGTCCTTCAGCTTATCAGTAGTAAAATAAGGTTGGATGTTAACTTCAGGAAGACTTCTGCTTCACGCACAGCGAGCTCCAGGCATTGGAATTATCTTTATTTGCTAAATTAAATTACAAGTCCATTAGCTCCATAGGAGGACTATCTCTGTAGCCGAAAGGCCACCAAAAACATCTGAGCTCCATAGGAGCGGCACCTCTGTAGCCGAAAGGCGAACAAAAATATCTAAGCTCCATAGGAGCGGAATCTTAAGGCAGAGGTCTGTAGTATTTTAATTCGATTTTGAATTATGTTTTCCACCGGTTCAGAAGAAGCGTCAATTGCATGAGCGTGCATAAAGATGTCGCTCCTATGGAGCTCAAGATTTGGAGTTTTTGGTTGGTTACAGAGATTTCACTCCTACGGAGCTATAAATTGGTACAATGA
>JBDSPM010000209.1:0-4127 GCA_039930325.1 Saprospiraceae bacterium | reverse complement strand
CATATCCATTTGTGGTGAATCGTATTTTATCTTCATTTACATTTTTTTCCACTTCTACTTTAGTATTGCCATCCGCATCGGATAATTCTTTGATATTACCTGCAGCCATAGAGATCCATGCAGTACCATTCCAATAATTATAGGTATTAGTTGATGTGTTGAATATCATCAAGCTGGTTTCAGGGCTGCCTCCGTTTATGGCATTTCGTTCAGTAGTAGTCATCCTGGGAATCAACACCCCTTTAGTTGTACTGGTGATATCCAACATGGCACTGGCATGAGGTGCACTGCCGGACGTATTGATAGACACCTGGCTGTGCAAGAAGGCTGTCGTGAAAACGAAGATTATTAGTAGGTACTGTTTCATAAAATTTAAGTTGTCAGGATGAGAGTCATTCGTCTTGATTTTTACAAATCAAAGGTCATTATACCAGATGGCCTGACCCTCTGGACAAACCTGTAAAAGGAAAAATCTGGGTTTTCCTGTATGCCGGTAAAAAAGAGTAAGAAGGCTTAAGAGAAGTTAGAAGGAAAAAGTACTTATGGGTAAGATATTATATGACAGCTACAAGCTGTCCTCCACAGAATTTGGCCTTGGAGATAATTATAATATTGGTTTTAAGGTTAACCTTAAAACGTCAGTCATGTGTTAAAGAGGCGGGAGAGGGAGAAAGCACAGGGAAATTTACAGTCACCGTCGTCCCCTCACCGGGGATGGAAGCGATGTCGAGAAATCCTTTTATGACATTGACACGAGACTGAAGACTGCCCAGACCTAAACCTCCGTTCATACTTTTGGCAACGAAATCAAATCCTTTACCATCGTCCTCTACGACAAGTGATATTTCGTGATCAAAATAATTGAATTGGATGAGCACATGGCGGGCCTCTGCGTGTTTTACTACATTGTTGACTACCTCCTGAATGATACGGTACAACCCAAGCTGTTGTTCAGCATCCAATATGGAGAGATCCGCATTGATTTCCATGGTAGGTTCAATTCCATTCTTCACAAGCAGATTGAGGCACAGATCCCGGATGGCAGGCTCAAGACCCAGACGAAGCAGCTTCGCAGGCATGAGTTCATAAGAAGTCCTTCGCAATTCTGAGGTAGCTTCTTTGACCATGTCGCGCAATTCAACCAGATGACTATGAGCTGCTTGTTCGACTACCGGCTGCGACCTTAGATATTCGATTTGAGATGAAATTCCGCTCATCATGCTTCCGATGCCGTCATGAAGATCGCGGGCTATGCGGTTTCGCTCCCTTTCTTGCGACTCCAACGTGGCGGTTAACTCACTCATTTCTTTTTCCTTCTGTAATTGTTCGGTTTCTTTCAGGTGAATGATTTTTTCTTGTTCGGATATTCGCTGCACAGACCGGGCTCTGTTTCTGAAATAAATAAAAATGACGATGGCAAGAGCGCACAGCACAATGGCGAGAATGACGAAGAAATTGCGATCACGTCGTTCCTGGCCTAAGCGTATTTTTTGTTGTTCGATCTCGTGATCTTTTTGTGCGGCCTCAAATTTTATATTAAGCTCCGAGATACGATCCATGTTCTCTTCTGACAACAGGCTGTCACGGAGCTGACTATGTTCTTCGAGATACTTCAACGCCGATAGTAAATCGCCTCTAGCTTTACTGTTTTCGTATAAGGCACGCACAACACCGGCGATATGAGTCTTGTTTTCTGTGTTAAGTGCTTTTTGATACAAGTTCTGCAGTAATACATAGGCTTCCTTATACTTTTGCATTTTATCAAGTTGCCCATAAAGTTTCATCCCATATCCAACCTGGTTGACTTTTGAGCTATGAGTAAAGGAATACGTATAGACTTCTTTTAATTTTTTCTCTTTTTCTTCATCTGTGGCTTCATCCAGCAGCAGAAATGAATCAAAATGGGCCATGAAAGAGGCGGCTGAAGCTTTTTTATAAAAGTCAGACATCGCCAGTGTATCCAGGTAGGACAAGTATTTTGGATTGTCACGGATTACATAAAACGAGATGACGGAAGCCAGTGAAAATAATTTTGCATAATCATCTCCCGAACTTAACTGATACCCTTTCAACAGATACTCTTCAGCTTTTTGATAACTCCCGATAGAAGTATATACCTGGCCTACGCTTGTATAAGCCGACGACACATAGTAAGGGTCAATTCCCGGTCGATGAAGGTCAATCACTTTTTGATAATACACCAACGCTGAGTCATTAACATCGTCCTGTCCAAAAATGGACCCCTTCATGAAATTCGATTTGATCATCAGATCCCGGTTATTTACCTGATTAGCGATAGCCAGGGCCTGAGAAGAATGATTCAGTGATTCTTCTTTCCGCGAAAGCATTTTTTCGCTATTTGCGGCAAGCAATAAGGCATGCACGTACAATTCTTCATTTTCTTTCACCGGGACATGTGAAATGATCTCCATAGATAATTGGTGCGTACGGTTTGGCGACTTAAGCTTGTAGAATTCGGCAGAATCTATCAGCGCTTCCATTGATTTTAATTCGGCACCAATAAGTTTCTGTGCCTGGCTACAAATGGCAAGACAAGCAAAGCAAATTGATAACAATATTATATAAAGTCTCATCGAAAAATCAGATGTTCAAAATTATTACCCGTTTGTTTACTGCACGTCAGGGAAAACCTATATTTTGAAAAGTGTAGGATTCCCATGATCCGGTGTATGGAACTCACATCAATATTGCGGGCACGTTGTCTCACAACAGTCCATGTGTAATTGCAACCCTCACCAGTCCTGCAGTATTTCGCACATTGAGTTTGTTCATCATATTATGTCTGTGTGTTTCAACAGTTCCAACTGAGATAAAAAGTTTCTCTGCGATCTCGCCGGTGGTCGCTTCATCGATGATCAGCTTCAGGATTTCTTTTTCACGCCGGGAAAGAGTAGGCAGGAAATGAGATGCCCCTTCTTTTTTTACAAATTTGCCCTGAATCCCCGCCAGGAGAATCTCCGTGAGGTCATCACTGAAAAAAGTACCTCCTGCATGGACTTTACGGATACAATTTTCCAGCTCTGTTTTGCCGCAATTTTTTAGCAGGTATCCTTTTGCCCCTGCTTTAATCATGGATTGAACATGTGGGTAGTCCGCATAAATGCTGATGGCGACAACTTTCACATCAGGATATTGCCTGCTGATCAGTTCAGTGCTTTTAATTCCGTCCATCACCGGCATCTCAATATCCATCAGGATCACATCCACTGATTCATGAGCGAGCAGGTCCAGTACCTCCTGGCCGTTACGTGCCTCCACCTTACATTGTATATCCGGGACATCAAGAAGCAGCAGCTTGATACCTTTTGTTACAACCATGTGGTCATCTGCCAGCAAAACCTGAATCATAAAGGTAAATCTAACAAAAGCTACCAGAAATATCCATACCCAGGCATAGAGCAGAAATCAGTATTCGGTATTCGGTATTTGGTAATTGGTAATCGGTATTCAATAATCGTAAATTTTTCCAATGGCTAAAACCGTGAATCGTTATTCGTGAGTCATGAGTTATGAAGTGTCTTGCTGCACCAACACACCGTTTGCTGGAGAAAACTCCAAGGCAACGGCATATACTCATAAGCTTATACACTTTTTTAATCACGAGTTTAATTACGGATATTGTGGTTCTGGATAGATAAAATCATCCATCACTATTGTGGGGCTTTTTTCTAAAGAATTCAACCGGGCTTCAAGAGCATGGTTTTGTGTTCGAAGCTCTCCCTTGACAATGAATATTCTTTTGTAAATTTCAAACGCCTTCCCCCTTTATACTGTCTGTAGGAGCAAACTCTTGGAACGGAGATAGCGAAATGCCGTTGTTAAACCCCGCTCTGAAAATTCAAAGCGGGGTAACCTGTTGCACAGTTTAAAAATCATTCAGCTTTATAGAAAGAATATTCGGCTGTGTAAGGTACCTGTACTGACTGCCCAACGGTTGAAGAATTCGCACCTGTAGCTGGCGCTTTACCTCCTACTGTATTTATTCGTTGGATGTAGGTGGTTCCGTCAAATATGCCGGGGCCCTGCGATGATACGACGCTAAGCAAAAGCCAGGAAATGGAATTCGGATCAACCGTTACACCTTGTAATTTTGTCCCAACGACTTT
>JBDSPM010000208.1:0-11849 GCA_039930325.1 Saprospiraceae bacterium | reverse complement strand
AGGATTGTTTTATATTTCCCTAAATACCAATCCGCCACAAGCCCCCCGAGCACAGGAAGAAAATAAACAAGCGTATTAAATAAATGCGTCTTCTCATTTGCGAGCGCATTGGCAGATTGTGTGAGTTCGGGAAGATGATGCGGATTATAAAATTGTGTCACCAGGAAAAGCGTGAGAATCGCTTTGATCCCATAGAAGCTAAACCGCTCAGCAGCCTCATTAAGTACAATAAATGGAATACCCGATGGAAACCCAGTTTTTTTATTTGCCACGTTCAGCTTTTGATAAAAATTGCAAGGTGGTGAAGTCAGGCAAACAAATGGATCAGATTCAGACAGTACGAGAGATTTTCTCTGCGAAGAGTTTTAATAAAAACGTGAGGCGTGAGGCGTGAATCGTGAAGCGTGAGACGTGAATCGTGAAGCGTCAATCGTCAATCGTGAGGAACATATAAAACTTAAACTTCGTTTGCATTTTATACATAAAGTACCTGATCGGTGCAGGCTGTGCCTACGCAGGAGCGTTTGCAAATTTCTGATTTGCGAAAAAATATTATTCCCCATTCATTCTTTTTCCAATTCCCAAAATAAATCCTTTTAATAAATAGTAAAAACTCCCCTCTTGGGATGCACTGCTCTCTGCCCTTTACTTTTGTTCGCTGCGTAAAGATTTAAATACTTTCATCAGTAAGAAGTACGATCTTATCCTTATAGGATCGGCTCAATTTTAGCTTTTCTCCGTTTGTCAGAGAAATAATGTATTCCCCATTCGTAAACGGCTTCATTTCCCTGATATAAGAAATATTAACTATGCTTGAACGATGTATCCGAACGAAATGCTCAGGATTGAGCCTGGATTCAGCTTCATTTAGACCCAAATTTTTTAAATAAAATTTTTCTTTAGTATGGATCTTGATGTAATCACTATACGCTTCAATCCACAGCACATCCTGGAGATTTAAAAATGAATAGCCGGTTTTTCCTTTTATCAAAATTCTTGTACTGTATTTTTTTTCTGATACCATGAGCTGATTCATGGATTGTTGAAGATGCATGATTTTTTGTTCCATGGATGATGGAATATTTCCGTGACTCAACACTCTTGTCATAGACTGACTAAATCGGTCCCGGTCGAAGGGCTTCAGCAAATAATCAACTGCGTTGAGCTCGAATGCTTTTATCGCATACTGATTATATGCCGTCGTAAAAATGATTTTAGGCAATGCATTCAATTCACCAAGCAGCGATATACCGTCTATCTCAGGCATCTGTATATCCAGGAATACGAGATCAGGTTTGAGCCTGTTTATTTCATTGAGAGCCATGAGCCCATCTTCACATTCAGCTACAACCTGAACCATAGGGAAGGCCGATAAATAATTACGAATCACATCACGTGACAATGACTCATCATCCGCTATGATCGCCCTGATCTGAATTTCCTGATTTTCCATTATTGCGTTTTTGGAATGGTTATAGAAGCTGTCACACTATCGTGGTCATTGTTTTTAAGCTCGAATTTAGACTGGCCATCGTAAAGCTGTTTTAAGCGTTCCCTGGTATTTGAAATGCCTATTCCTTCTCTGTAATGATTATAGTCAATCAGGACGCCATCATTTTCCACTTTTAAAATCAGACTTCCATCGGCCATAGTTGCACTTACGGATATCGTATTTGCTTTTGAAGAAACAGCAATTCCATGTTTGATTGCATTCTCCACCAGGGGCTGAAGTATGAAGGCCGGCACTTTCTGATCAAGCGCAAGCGAATCAATATGAAATGAAACCTTCAGCTTTTCATGAAACCTGGTTTCCTGGATACCCAGGTATAATTTCAATAAATGAAGCTCTTTTTCAAGCGGGATCGTTTGCTGCTGATCATCCAGGCTATGCCTCAGTAAATCACTTAATCCTGTAAGCATCTTTATCGCCTTTTCATTTTCATTATTGAGCATCAGGCTTACAATGGAGTGATGGGTGTTGAAAAGAAAATGCGGATCAAGCTGCATTTTTAATAAACTCAATTTTGCTTCTACCAGTTGCGTCTGGAGAAGCTGGTTTTTAATATGAGCTTCACCGGCCAAAATTTTTGATTGGTTGTAACTATTTACATAGAGTACCAGGTATGTAGTGCCCAGGACAAGAAAATAAAGCAGCAGGTAAATATTGAATTTCAAAATAAACACGACAGCATAATTTGATACCGCCGGCATAGCACCGGTTATTTTCAAAGTCGCCAACCTGATGAGCGGAATTTCAATCATGAATTCCAATGCAGTAAATAAAATGGCAAGAATGAAATGTTTTCCGATTCCCCATACCAACTGATTCTTTTGAATCGGAAATTTTATGGCCAGGAAAATAATCAGGGGTGTCAATAATGTCCAAAGCACCCACCGAATAAAATATTGCAGCCGGTCGACGAAGTCTGCTTTCATGCCATAGATCCGGAAAGCAATTTCATCTTCGATCATGATCAACAAAGCAAAAAAGAACCAGAATAAAAAAATCGAGATCAGAACCTGCTTTCTGTTCTTTATAAAAAAGGCTTTTATATCAAATTCCTGGAACATATCTGCAACGAAGTTATTCAAATATTAAGCCTGTTAAAGAGTTATGATTTCACTTTTAAAGTAAAAGCAATTTCGGTGAGTAAATATTCCCATTTCGCAGAAATAATAGAACACCTGGCAGAATATATGTGGAAAAATTTTGCCTTGATACAGCTTAAGCAATGGACGAAGTGTTTAGAAAGTTTAGACTAATCGCTTTCAGCGCTTATTGTTTAGAAAGTTTAGTTTTTATTTATTCTATAGTTTCTAAACTTTTATTTCTGAAAGCATTGATACTAAATTTTAGATTTTACAAACGGCAGTCCCGACGGCTGTTGGTACACAATTTTCTTTTTTTCTAAACTTTCTAAACACATTGTGTGGGTTCAATCCATTTCTCCTGTAAATCGAATCCATAAAAGCCTCCTCATCTTCATCATCCTCATTTCAGCCTGCACTAAAAATCAACCCGACCTCTGCAAAGAAGCCGCAGCAGAAATCATAAAAGAAGATCTCGCCATGAGCAATCAGGCTGCAAAAGAAGGTTTTCATAAAACCTTACTTCTCTTTGCTGACGATAGCTTAGTCAAGCCTCAGGAAGGTGAATTTCCGGTCATCGGAAAATCTGCTCTTGAAAAATACTGGTCTGAAAAACCGGAGACTAAAGACATATCCTGGAGCCCTTATAAGACCGAAGCTTCCAGGTCAGGTGACTTGGGTTATACACTGGGTAATTGGAAGTGTGTGACTAAGGACTCGAATTATTTTTGCTAATTATTATACAGTTCTGGAAAAAACTCGCTGATGGCCACTGGCGGTTTGTGGTAGGTGGCGGCAGCAACACACCTTCCCCGGTAAAATGATAAAATCTATTCAATCTGTACATTATTAAGGGTGTACGTATCTAATGAATATAAGATATAGATTAATATCGTCAGCAGCATAGGATTTCATAGTCCTCACACCTTGCCGTTAGCCTCTAAAATTTCGTCATGGTTTACCCTGTTTTGTTCCCTTAAGTGAACCAGTGTCAGCCTTTTATGTTAAATTAGTAAGCTTCCTACAAGCTCTTTCATTTTTTAATCCACAATCCTATGAAAAATTTCTTAACGATTCTATGCCTTCTCCTCATATCAGGGACCGGCATAACGCAGGAATGGGTACGCCAAAATCCCTTTCCATTTTTATCCCAACTGTATGACATTGATTTCGATGGTCCTTACGGATTAGCCGTCGGAACAGATGCCACCATTTACACGACAACGAATAGTGGGAAGAACTGGATAAAAGGCAAAGCCACCGATTCAACTCGAACACTTACGACCGTCTTGGTTGTTCCCGGAACAGGAGGGAAAACGATGGTTGCCGGAGGAGACAACAATTTAATTCTTTCGGTTGACGGTGGTAAATTCTGGAAGACCACGCACAACTATATTCCAAACACATTTAAAATTCAATCGCTTGCTGATGGGACGCTGATCGCATTGGGAAGTGATTTTGGTTTGAAAAGCACTGATAAAGGGAAGCTTTGGTTTGCCTTTAATTTGCCGGGCATGGGCGTGACCGCAGGACACTTTCTGACAACTCTTAAAGGATGGGTCGCGTATGGCCCACCTAACCAACAACAGGTTTGGGTTACTTCAGATGGAGGATACACCTGGAGCGTTCGCGATCCACTGAAATTTTCAGTGATCAATAACATTGATATGGCCAATACCCTGATTGGATTTCTTGCTTCAGCCGAATTTATATATAAAACGATAGATGGTGGATATCATTGGACTATTCTGCACAACATTGCAGTGGAAGGAGGGATTACTGATCTGCATGTAGTGGATGAAGGAAGCCTTTGGGCATCGATGGATAACGGCACTGTCTATTTTTCAGATGCCGGGGTTTGGAAACAGATCGACCCGAAACTCATCAACACAAACAAAACATTAGGTGTGTGGGCCAATGGTACCGGTGATGTTTGGTTGGTAGGAAAATATTCCTCAATACTTCATTCCGCTGATTTTGGAATAAGCTGGTCAGACCAGATTCCTGCAGCTAAAGAGACCATGTTCAAGCCTAGCTTCTTCAATGAATTTGTTGGTATGGTCGGTGCCTCTGATGGTGCCATCATGCGCACTACTAACAGCGGAGCTATCTGGGAAAAGATAAGCTTGTCCAGAAGTGAGCATTTTCTGGGCCTGGAGATGATTGACGATAAAGTAGTTGTTGCTGGCTCGAAATCAGGTAAAGTATTTTTTTCTGAAAACCAGGGAAACACATGGTCTGTCATCGGGCAGAACCTGGGAGTCATCACAGATCTAAAAGCTTTTAATCGATATGAAATCCTCGTGACCAATGAAAAAGGCAGGATCTATAAAACTACGGACGGAGGCGCTAACTGGACTATCGTTTACTATAATTTGTATGATCACCTCCTTTCAATTGACTTCCTTGATCATCTAAGAGGATGGGCCAGCGGTTGGAATGGAAAAATTCTTATCACGACCAATGGCGGCGATACATGGACGCCGATATATAATGATAAGTTTCATAAATTTTCTGATGTCCGTTTTACAACCCCATCAGAAGGCTGGGCAGTTTCCTCCACGGCTACGGACACCATTTGGCACACGTCAAATGGGGGCCAAACCTGGTTAAAAAATGTCCTGCCTGTAAAAACAAGCTGGCAGGCCATTTCTTTTATGGACAAAACTACCGGTTGGATTACAGGGGGGAGCGATGGCTATGGGATAGTGTTGCGCACAGATAATGGAGGCAATAGCTGGTATTCCACACACGTCTCTCCGGATGGCTTATTAGGAATCTACGCTATTCCAGGCCAGGAAGCAGTGTGGGCTGTAGGATATGGCGGCAATATTATGAAATATTCTTCCTGCTCAGCGCCACCACAAATCACTGAATTGAGAGTGAATCAGGAGCCTTGCACAGGTGATACAGTGACTGTTGTTGCTGAATTTACAGGAGTTGATAAATTCGATTGGACCTATCCTGCAGATTGGATTTTGGTTGGAAATTCAAATTCATCCTCCATCCAATTTATTGCCGGAACCCAGGGTGGGCTCATCACCTTGAAAGGCACTGACGCATGTCTTAATGATAGTGTGCAATTGTCTGCAACTGTGACACCAGTTCCAATGCCGGATATAGTGATCTCTCAAGATCAGGACCTTATTGTTTCAAATGTCAATACAGGTTTTTTTCAATGGTATCTTGATGGGAATCCAATTCAGGGCGCTACTGACTTTAGTTTCAGGCCCATTCTTAGCGGTACGTATCTATTACATTATATCACTTTCACATCTGGTTGCACCACTCAATCAAATGAGCTGGAGGTAACTATTTCTCCTCTTCAAAATGCAGAATGGGTACGTCAAAATCCATTTCCATTTCTTTCGCAGATGTATGATATTGATTTTGATGGACCCTATGGTCTTGCTGTAGGAGCTGATGCTGCAATATTCACAACCACGAATGGAGGAAAGACATGGATACAGGGAAAAGGAACTGATTCCACACGGACTTTGACTACTGCTTATGTCGTTCCCGGAACAGCCGGACAGGAGATGTTGGCGGGAGGTGACAATAACCTTATCATCACAAGGAATGGCGGAAAATTGTGGACCACATCCCACAATTATATTCCAAATGTTTATAAAATTGAATCCCTTGCCAATGGCACGCTGATCGCTTTAGGAAGTGATTTTGGACTGAAGAGCACCGACAACGGTCTTATTTGGTTTGCATTCAATATGCCTGGCATGGGTGTAACAGCAGGAGATTTTACAAGCCTTCAAAATGGCTGGGTTTCTTATGGAAGTCTTGACAATGCACAAGTGTATGTGACTACCGATGGTGGTACGACATGGAACATTCGTGACTCACAGAAACATGCTGTCATCTCTTCCATTGACATGCTCAATGAGCAGGTAGGCTTTCTCACGTCCAGGGATTTTGTTTTCAAAACTGAGGATGGTGGCACTACATGGAATCAACTGCATCCTATATCAGTGGATGGAGGAATCACTGACCTTCATGTAGCAGATGAGCTCAATCTTTGGACTTCTCTCAATAATGGTGATGTTTATTTCTCAACTAATGGAGGCGCTTCCTGGCAGGAAACGAATCCGAATGTCATCAACAGCAACAAGACTCTCGGCATTTGGGCGAATGCCCAGGGAGAAGCCTGGTTGGTAGGAAAATATATATCTGTTCTGTATACTAAAGACTTTGGAGTCACCTGGACGGACCAGATTCCTGCTGCAAAACAAACTATGTTCGAGCCAAATTTTTATAATGAATTCGTCGGCATGGTAGGCGGATCAGATGGTACTATTCTTCGCACGAAAAATAGTGGTGCAAAATGGGAGCCGGTTAAATTTCCACGCAATGAGAATTTTTATGGTCTCAATATGGTCGATGATAAAATCGTATTAGCAGGCTCTTCCTCCGGTAAAGTATTTCTTTCAGAAGATCAGGGTGACACATGGAATGTTGTTGGCCAAAACTTTGGCAGGATCACGGATCTCTATGCGTTCAATAAATTTGAAATTTTTGTGACCAATGATGCCGGCAAAATTTATAAGACCGATGATGGAGGTACACTATGGAGTGTAGTGTACGATAATCCATCTGATCAGTTATTTGCGCTACAGTTTATCAATCACCAAACAGGATGGGCTGCAGGCGCTAAGGGAACCATTTTAAATACCACGGATGGCGGAGCTTCATGGCAGCAGCAGTATAAGGATGGCAGGAATCATTTTTCGGATGTGCATTTTACTTCTCTTACAGATGGCTGGGTGACTTCTTCATCCCTTACAGATACCCTATGGCATACGACTGATGGTGGTCAAACCTGGTCAACTTCTGAATTACCAGATACCACATTCTGGAATGCTATTTCATTCATGAATCACGACATTGGATGGGTGACCGGTGGAAGCAATGGATATGGAGTAGTGCTCCGTACAGATAATGCAGGCGCTAGCTGGTATCTGTCTCATCTATCCCCTGATGCATTGATGGGAATCTACGCAGTACCAGGACAGGAAACAGTTTGGGCAGTCGGTTTTGGTGGAAATATTGTGAAATACTCTTCATGCAGTGTGCCTCCTGCTGTGACCGAAATTCGCGGAAACCTGGAACCATGTGCAGGTGATACCGTCAATTTTGTTGTTGACTTCAGCGGCGTGGATCTATTTGACTGGACTTTTCCATCTGATTGGTTTGTAGTAGGTAATTCAAATACTTCTTCTATACAATTTATTGCCGGTACTCAACCAGGACAAGTTACCGTTCGCGGGCGGGATGCATGCGGAGATTCTACTATAGTATTATCTTCTAATGTGAATCCTGTCATACCACCTGAAGTTTTCATAACCCTGAATAATGGTGACCTTGTTTCAGATGTCTCCAGTGGTTTGCTTCAGTGGTTGTTTAATGGTGTACCGATTGCCGGAGCAAATGATCCGACCTACCATCCTACAGCTGATGGTACGTATCAATTGCATGTGACCACATTTACTTCTGGTTGTGAAGCATATTCTAATGAAATAGAATTCCTCATGACCGGGACCAAACATATAGATTCTGATCGTCTTTGGGTGTATCCTAATCCGGCTTCAGACTTTTTGTATGTCAAATACAGTGACGGAAAATCATTGCCGCGCGACTCTCAAATTTCATTGATCGATATGAATGGCAAAGTCGTTCTTACTACGGTTTCGGGAAGTGAAAATATTTATTTGCGCGGTGTGACTCCGGGCGTTTACTCAATCCGTATTCAAACAGGAAATGAATTGCTGTTGAAGAAGATAGTAATCGAGTGAGAGCGTGAGAGCGTGAGAGCGTGAGAGCGTGGGATGTGGGATGTGGGATGTGGGATGTGGGATGTGGGATGTGAGATGCGGTTGCTGAGCTGCGCCGTGGTGAGCAGGATGAGTGAAAGGATGCGAGTGTCGAATCCATAGCACAAGGATATGTGAAAGCAGGTCGAAGCATGAGATGTGAGATAATTAGAAAAAATAATTCGTGTTAATTCGTGTAATTAGTGGCTAATAAAAAGATAATTCTTTGGCTACTAACTACACGAATTTTTATTAAAAGCAACTCTTCGTATTGAGGTCTTAATTGCACGCCAAGTTTGTTATTGGCTAAACACACAAGAAGTTAAGCGCTGGATGAGCCTACTTTTGAGCGTTCGCAAAAATCTGTTTTGCTAAAAGAATATTCAGAGAAATCTAAATAGCTATTCTTACTCCTCTTTTAGGGGTTGGGGGCAAAATGGGGATCTCTTACTCCCCTTTTAGGGGTTGGGGGCAAATGGGGATCTCTTACTCCCCTTTTAGGGGTTGGGGGCAAATGGAGATCAAGTCAGGTTATGAAACACCCTTTGTACATCTTCATCCTGTTCCAGCTTGGCCACAAGCTTTAGCACTTCTTCAGCCTGATCTTCCGGAAGTACGACCGTATTTGAAGGTATCCATTCCAGGTGTGAGTTGAGGACAGGGATCTTTTTTTCTTCAAGCGCTTTTTGCATATTTCCAAAATCGGAGAATGCACATCTTACTACCATTATTTCTGTACCATCATCATCGCTCCCTTCACCCATTTCCTGGAGGCCTGCATCGATCAGCTCCAATTCTAATGAATCTGCATCGAGCCCTTCAGGTGATAAATTGAACACCCCCATTTTACTAAATTGAAAGCTCACGCTGCCGCTGGTGCTCATAGCCCCGCCCCCCTTATTAAATACGGAACGGACGTTTGCAACGGTACGCACGATATTGTCCGAGGCTGCTTCAACGATGATGGCGATGCCATGCGGGCCATAGCCTTCATACATCACTTCTTCATAGTTTTCCATGTCCTTGCCCATGGCGCGCTTGATGGCGGCTTCTATTTTATCCTTGGGCATATTGACGCTTCGGGCGTTTTGTATCGCACGACGCAGGGATGAATTGGTATTGGGTTCCGGACCACCTGCCCTTACAGCTATAGCTATTTCTTTTCCAATACGCGTGAACTGCTTTGCCATGCGGTCATACCTGGCAAACATGGTTGACTTCCTGACTTCGAATATCCTACCCATCTCGTCTTCTTTTAGGGGTGCAAAAGTAGTGACAATAGCCTTAAATTGTATTTTCGCAGCCATCTCCATGGCTAAAAAGAAAATCAGTCCCAAACAACCCGAACCAAGATGGATGAAACACGCCTGGTGGCTCATTCCGTTGCTGGCTGTATTGGTTTATATCCCTTCTTTCACGGGAGGTTTTACGTTGGATGACAATCACATCGTTGAAGACAATCCCCTGATTAGGTCACTCAGCAATATTTCAAAAATTTGGTCTTCGCATTACTGGGCCGGGAAAATTGATGCCACTGATACAAGTTTATATCGGCCGCTAACGCTCACTTCCTACGCGTTGCAATATGCCATGAATGGTGGAAACCCCATACCGTACCATATCATCAATATCCTGCTGCATGCCCTGGTTTGTTTCGCATTAGTAAAAATCGTCCATCTTCTATTCAAAAATAATTACCTCACTGTTTTATCCGGGTTGCTTTTTGCCATTCACCCCATTCACACTGAGGCAGTCTCGGGAATTGTGGGAAGAGCCGAATTGATGTCTGCACTTTTTATCCTTACCTCATGCATCTGCTATCATCATTGGCGTGAAAATGGAAATATAAAATGGCTTATCGGTCTGCTTATTTCAACTGCGGCTTCAATCACCTCAAAGGAACATGGCTTTATGATCCCCCTCATCCTGGCTTTACAGGAATCCACCTATTACTTCAAAGCCAAAAAATATCAATGGAATTCGAAGCGATTGTGGATTGCACTAGGTGTTTCAACTATGACTTGCGTCGTTTTCTGGATTATCCATAGCAGGATCGCCGGCCCACCGGTCCCGCATGAACAATGGCTCGTCGTGAAGGCATCTGATCGGGTAGCCACTTCGATTCGCACCACATCGGAATATCTCAGTTTGCACCTTTGGCCTGTGAAATTGTCTGCGGACTATTGGACAGACGAAGTTCCGATTGTAGGATTTGGAAATGCAGGTGTACTGATTGCTTTAGTCCTTTTGTTGGTCTTGATTGGCATTGGTGTTTGGCAGCGAAAGAAAATGATTTCGTTTTCATGGGGCATCGCTTTTTTCTTTCTCACTTTATTGCCAGTTTCAAATCTGATTTTCGCAGCAGGCTTTTTGAAAGCAGAAAGGGTACTTTATATCCCTTCGATAGGATTAATCGTTGCCTTGGCTACCCTTTTAGTAAAACTTTATTCCTCACAAAAAGGAAAAGCTGCTGCTTATATCCTGGCAGCTGGATTGACGGCGTTCTTTATTCTCAGAACCTGGATTCGTGCCGGGGATTGGAAAAGTAATCTCACTCTTGCTGAAGCTACATTGAAAACGTCACCAAACTCTCCTCGTATGAACAACATGATGGGCCTGGAGATGGAACATCAGCAAAAACATGAAGAAGCGCTTACATACTATGAAAGGGCTGTCAAAGCGAATCCAAATCATGCTCCTGCCCTCGTCAACCTTGCCACAGAATACAACTTCTTCAAGCGTTCCGATGAAGCCATCGCTACGCTTAAGAAAGCTATCGCCATTGACCCAAAGATGATGATGGCTTATGTCAACCTGATGTCCGTATACAGGTCTCTGGGCGATTATGACAATAACCTTGCCGTGGCCAATCAGGCTTTGATCCTCTTTCCTGGTTCGGCCCCTGTACTTTGGAATGCTGCCAATGCCTATCAATTAAAGCATGAAATGCCCAAAGCCAATGAATTGAGGGCAAAGGCAGTTCTGATCCAGCCGGATATCGGCGGAAAATAAAATTTACTATATATTAGTATTTTTCATTATATTTGATATGTAATGAATTTGAAAAATATGTACTGTCTGTCAACATAAGTGCATAGCTGATCGTTATACTAGCAAATCATTCCCATGATGCGTATTGTTTATCGGATAATTAAACTTTTCCGAGGACGGAAAACACGGAAACCGGCAGCGGTTGTCCCCGTTCGAAAGGAAGAGTATGAACGTTGGTTAGGGATATAATCTCTCCTCGCGTTCCAGAGCATATCAAATCGTCAGCTTCGATCCTTCGATGCCTTCCGAATGACGTGAACATCTCAATTTCCATCAAAATTCTTTAAGTCTCCGACATAATCCTGTTGTTAAGCCAGACGACATTTGGTCACAGGAATAACCACCAACAACGTCAACTTAAGTGGTGGCACGAGTACTCGTGCCACC
>JBDSPM010000207.1:0-4627 GCA_039930325.1 Saprospiraceae bacterium | reverse complement strand
TATTTGCACCAGCCTTCGTTATGGTGCGCATATTTCAGCTATCGTTTGGATCATTGTTGCATCCCTCAAAGGGAACATGGTAATGCAAATGGTCGGGATTGTTCAGGCATTGATCATGGGCAGCTATTCTTTTGTAGCACCATGGGCTCCAAACTGGATGCTGTATCCGGCGATGGTTTTGCTCATCATATGGCTTTTCTTAGTTGGACGGAATCTTTCCACGCCATTAGAATGAAAGCACTTCAGAAATACCTGAAAAAACGTGAAGAGGCCATTCAATTGATTCTGAAACCGGGTCACCGTTTTTCTCCAGCCAATTTTCTTACCCTTCGTGTCGAGATAAAAAAACTTGATGCGTTTTTCGATTTGGTCAATGTTGCAAATAAAGATTTTTAAAAAAAAAAATATTTAAACCCTTTAAAAGGCTCCGACTTTACTTAATCACCGTCACGTCTCCATTCCTCACTTCTTCTTTTCCATTCTTAAACCTTGCCACCAATCGAAAAGCAAACACTCCCGGGTTTATTACAGATCCATCATGCATTCCTGTCCAGGAATATGTGGGATCATTCGGTGGGAAATGGGTCGCCAGAAAAATCATATTCCCCCAACGGTCAAAGATCTCCATTGATTCGATCTCTTCAACTTCACTGCCGGCACTGATCAGTAGACGATCATTGATGCCATCACCATTAGGGGAGAAAATATTCGGGATATAGATATCGATGTTCTTTTGAAGAAATACAACAACAGAATCCTGATCAGAACATCCTTGTGTATTTGTCACCGAAATGAAATAGGCAGTTGTGATGATGGGGGCCACAGGCTGTGTAAGACAGGTCGGACACACCGGATTCGATAATCCCGTCCAGGTAATATTTGACAGGGAATCGAAAGGCAGATTAACCAGCGCTTCAATCATAGTGGTGTCACCTGGCAGGAGAATTCTGTCGGCTCCCAAATCTACATGCACAGTCAATGGCACATTTATCCAGATGATTTCCTGTACTTGACAACCATTTGCATCGAGAGCTGTGATCGTATACGAGCCCGAATTTAATCCGCTAAAAAAAGAAGAGGATTGAAAATTGATTCCATCTATGGAATATCTTATTGGTTGTACTCCTCCGGTTTGCATGACAGTGATAATGCCCTGATTCTGTCCGAAGCAATCGGGCTGTGAAACTTCAAAACCTATAGTAAATTCTTCAGGTTGATTGAGGGTGATAAATCCTTCTGTTTGACATCCATTTCCATCGGTAACTATAACTGAATACGGCCCGGCATTTAGGTTTTTGATAATTTTTCCTGTGTCAGCATTTGACCATGCAAACTGAAATGGCCCCTGACCACTCACACTTGCCATTAAAGTACCATCCGATGCTTCAAAACAACTGATACCGTATCCGTTAAATTCAAATAACACATTCAATTGCAGTTGTGTTAATGGAAACAATATAGTGGACTCAATCACGAGGCTATCACAACCCGATTGATTCGTAAATGTAGTTTCGATACGGCTCAATTCATTGGGATCGCAGGTAAATGAAAACAATTCCGTGGTATCAGACCAATTGAGTTCAACGGATAAAGTCATCATGCTATCGCATCCAAATTGATTTTGAAACGTGCTCACAAATGTTCCTACCGCTGAAGGATCACAGGTGTAGTCATGGTTAAAAGTTTCGCTGGTCGGCAAAAGAGTAATTGTTTCATGCACAAGACTGTCGCAGCCAAATTGATTAACATAAGTATAGTCAAAACTACCGGCAGCCGTTGGATCGCAGGTAGTAGAAGAAATAAAAATTTCACCAGATGGCAGTAGTGAGATGGTCTCAGTCACGATGCTGTCGCAACCGAATTGATTGGTGTATTGTGATATGAGTACAGTGACTTGTGAAGGATCACATGTTGTATTCAAAATAAATGTTGAATCATGTGCTGAATAACTCACTGTCCTGATGACTGTACTGTCACATCCAAAAGATGTAGTGAAATGATTTTCAAAAATGCCCAGGCTCGAAGAGTCACAGGAAGAAGTGAATAAAAGTGTGGTATCAGGTATTCCGGCGGCAATACTTGTGATCACCAGACTATCACATCCAAACTGATTGGAAAGTATGGTCTGAAATATACCGATGCTTGCAGAATCACAAGAGATGCCGATGAGGTAAGTGGTATCCGAAGGCGCCATCGATATCGTCGTGAGGATGAGACTGTCACAACCGTCACTAGCGGGGAGGATCTGTTGGCTCAATCCAAGTAATGATGAATCGCAAGTGGTTTGGAAAAGAAAAGTTGTATCTGCAGAAGGCTGATAGGTCGTAGTCGTTATGACGATGCTATCACATCCTTGCAGATTAGTCAACATTTGAATGTTGATGCCGGTACCGACTACTTTACACGACAATAATGAAACAAGAGTAGTATCCGAAGGCAGTAAAGTGACGGTATGTTTGACAACGGTATCACATCCGACGGGATCATTGAGATAACTTACAAAAATCCCAGTTGCTGAAGGATCACATGTTGTTGACTGCGTAGTGAGATGAATGGAGGGCCAAACAAGGACAAAGGTAGTGACCATACTGTCACAGCCTGCTGCGCTGGAATAGGTATATTCGTAATTGCCTTCTTTCGTCACCCAGTTATTTCCAATGAATAGACTGTCCCCCTCACACATGCTGGTGTCTACAAGCATTGAGTATGTTGGAAATACATCAACGAATTGAAAGGAATCAAGAACTTCAACACAAGCTGGTGATGAAGGTGTCACCTGTAGAATAGTGTATAAAGTTCCTTCAGAGGGCGAATCAGTAAAAATGAAATTGCCGGTGACATTATTCAAAACAAAAGATGATCCTGTGGAAGTACCTATTTCTATCGTGAGAGGAAAAGGACTGTCAGTATTAATGATTAACGCTGCGATATTATCCAAACATACTTCCTGAGGGCCATCCAATGAAACGTTGATCACCGGGATAAACTCCAGGCTGATCTCATCTGAGCCCGGACAAAATCCATTTGTACCCACAGTGACTGAGTAAGTTCCTGGTTGATTAGTGATAATGTTTTGTGTTGTCAATCCATTTGACCACTGATAGCTGGCACCAGGATTCCCTGCATTTAAGGTGTCATTCTCCCCTTCACACAATACCTGGTCAGGTCCCAGATCAACCTGCAGAACAGGAAGATCCACGACGGAAATGAATGCTGTTGCCAGGTCACCAATTACACCGGATTCCAGTGTGTATTGAACTTCAACCAAACGCGGACCAGGGGTGAATGGTGTGGCCACATTTCTGTAATGTATCGCATGCAGTGCATTTTTAAAATTGGTACCGGTAGCGGTTCCTCCATTCGTAAGCGTGATCATGTCTGTACCGGCACCGGTGACAGTAAGCGCCGCGATCATCCCTGTGTACTTCAAATATTCATCGGGGGCGTCCGGAAGTGATCCGGTAAGATGAACGGTGACCTCAGCTATTTTGGAATCATAGATTAATCCAATATCACTATCCGCAATTGAACATTCATTGGAAAGGCAATTCACTTCTTGTGCATTGTAATCAGCATTGGTCGCACCGGAACTATCATTACAATCCAGATCGAAACTATTGCAATAGACCGGTGAAGAGAATTCCTCCATAGAGGTGAAAGAGAAGGTGCCCTCTGGCAGATCACAAATCTCAGTAACGGCTCCATCAACGAGGCTGATCGTGACTAACTTATGCTCATATTGATTCACACTATAACTCTGCTGTCCAAGAACAGTTTGGCATTGATTGCTTGCTGTGAAGCCAAGAAAGCAACAATTGATTTCACAATCAACTACCAGGGTGCTGCTTGCCGGATCATTTACATTGAGTTTTACAATGCCCCAGTACTGAATATTCCAGTTATTCGGAAAAACATAGTAATAATAAATTTCCCCATTATACACGGTCATATCTCCAATTGCCTTATAAGGAACAACACCTAGTTTCGTCACTACTCCGGTATTGACATTGATCTCGATCAAAGTATCCGCAAGACTGGGTGATATTTCAAGCATGGAATAGAAAATTCCTCCACCAAGTGTTACAAGACCCAACATCCTAGGTTGTGGAGGCAGGGTGAAAATCAAAGTTGTTGCTCCGCTTAAGGTGTCGATCTGGTAGATATGATTCGTATAATCGTTGGCATACAATTTTCCATCCGGGCTCATAGTGAGCCCTCCCTGGAAATTAACTGTTGGACCTATCAAATTTAACTGGCAGCAATCAGCACATTGACAATTCAATTTAAGTTTATGGAGATAACCTTGAGGACCGACTCGTTGAAAGACAAAATAAATTTGACCCATGCCCATACTATAGGCTAATCCTACAATAAAAAAGATTAATCCGTAGGTTTTAAACTTCATTCGAAATCACATTATGTTCCATATTTGAATGGTGACCTTATCGCCTGTGTTTATTTTAAGGAGAGGGATAAAGACTAAGTAAATTAGTGAATTTGCTCTATGTGGAAGCGATTAATTTTGAAAGTGTCGTGCACTGCAACCTTTTGGGCAAATGGCAGGACGGTCATAAAACAAAGTAGCGCATAAAAAAAAAGGCCACCATGAGGGTGACCTTTATTTTGC
>JBDSPM010000206.1:0-3950 GCA_039930325.1 Saprospiraceae bacterium | reverse complement strand
ACGGCCCCGTCCACCGAAGTCCCAGAACCAGCTACTTGCTCCTGTAGAAAGATCAGTAAAGACCGCAGTCAGATGCAAGCTGTTGAGCGTCTCAGGAGTATAGCTGAAATGAGCCTCAGGGGATGCTTCCATAGTAATCAGGTTAGGGAAGATCTCACTGGTATAACAACCGATGGGTGAGGTAATTTCAACTTTAATGGAGTAAATACCTTCCTCCGTGAATTCGTGAATAGGGCTGATCTGATCTGAAGTCCCTCCATCGCCAAAATCCCAATGAATGGTATAGGTCTCATCGATGGGAATGGACAGATTATTGAAGAAAATACTAGCCGGAACACAGGCCTTATATTTTGTAGGTTTGATGATGATCAATGGAGGAACAGGAAAATAACTGAGATCTTTCACCATAGTATCACGGCATTGATTATTATCGGTCGCGACGAGCGTCACCGGATGAACTCCCGGAGTTTGATAAAGATGACTAGGATTTGTCAAGGAACTTTTTTCAGTATCCCCAAAATTCCAATCCCATTGGGTAAGGTTTTGTGCATTTGTGGCTGACTTGTCTCTGAAGAGTACAGGCCCACCGATACAGGTATCGTACGTAAAATCGAAATCGGCATTAATGCTTGGAAAGACATTTAGATTGATGTAAGCTGTATCTCCGCATTGCAGGCCTTCGTTGACAATTAGGGTCCCTTTATAATTTCCTATGCCGGGAAATGTGAAGGTGGCATCACGTGTAAATACCTCCTCTGTAGTTCCATTGATTTTAAAGGACCATCTGTAAGTTTGGATAAATTGTTCTTTCTCGCTTTCATTGATAAATGTGACCGTATTATTCCCACACGAATTAAGAACAAATTCTTTCCCACCGATCACAGCATCTGCGTGGATACCGGCATTTACAGAAGACTCGCAATTGACTACGTTGAACTGAAAGTCCCTCCTAAGTATACTGAGGAGTACACCATTTCGAAATTCTTTCACACATATACCTACTACAAATTGTCCGATTAAAGTTGGAGTGCCTGATATGAAACCGGTAATGGGATTGATTGAAATGCTCGAAGAAGTCCCCAGGGGATTTATGGCAGAATAGGTAGGAATCCTGAAAATAACATTGTCATATGGAGGCAAACAATTACCTGGATAGGGTGTGACGCCATCACAAAGTAAGGCTTCATTGAGGTCATTTAAACCTCTTGGGCCTCCTCCCTGCAAAGGCGCACAAAATTCATACACAATCTCATCGCCTTCTTTATCAGAAGCGGAATGGTCAAAATTGATAGGGTCATTGACACATATTCCGATGGGTGGAAATCCATTGAATCGGGGCCCGTTATTACATGTTCGTTGGGCTTCTTCCGTGATTTCAATCGTATAGGTAGCACCGGTATTATTCGGAGCTACGATATTATTGATGGAGTTATTTCTACAGCATCTTTGCCAGGAAGCAATGTAAGATCCAGCGATGATTGGCATGTTTTTGAGCACAAAAACATACGTTGCCTGTTCGACACAAACACCCTCAGGGAGAATCAAACAGGGATTTTCAACAAAATCAATGTTTTCTACCGCACCATGCCGTATTTTGAGAGTATCTACAAAGGCATATATTCCATTTATGTAAGAATAGATTCCGATTGGTGCCGGATCGTCAAATTCAGCGCCACCGTTGTAACAATCACGATAAACTTTCATGATAAGCTTGTAGTTCCGGGTATTCGGTAGGGATCCGGGACCCATGCATTCATAATAAATCTCACCTCCCACGATATGTTTAGCTTGCAGGACATTCCCCAGGCTCATGAAAAGACTTAAACAAATGATGGTTCGAAGCATGGGGTGTGAAAAGGGTGAGGTCATATGAAATGAAAAGATACGCTTGAAAGGTAATTCGCGTCTATTTTTAACGTTTATTTCATTGTTTTTATACGTTTCGCCCAAAAAAGCAGATGACGTATACCTGACATCAGACTAAATTTCGTATTTATCTTCCACATGCTCCAGGACCACATCCAAAAGGTTATTGACCAGGCTGTTTTCGTACTTGAACACGATGGCGTCATACTCTATCCTGCAGACACCATTTGGGGAATAGGTTGCGATGCAACATCTGAGAAAGCAGTTTCAAAAATTTATGACATCAAAGGACGTGAGTTTCAAAAGCCTCTTATCGTGCTCGTCTCCACTTTGGATCAGCTGTATTCTGTAGTGTCTTCTGTTCATCCACGCATCGATACGCTTCTTCATTTCCATGAACGTCCTCTTACAGTCATCTATCCACAGGCAAAAAAAGAGTACATGCATCTGGCTGCTAAAGATGGCAGCCTGGGGGTCAGGATAGTAAGGGCAGGCTTCTGTCATGATTTGATCTCATCTTACCAGCGGCCTCTTGTTTCAACATCAGCAAATCGTTCCGGCGAACCATCCCCATCAAAATTCGGCACCATCAGCTCTCAAATCATCAGCCTTGTTGATTTTTCTGTGCCTGCTTTTACAGAAAAAGATATTACCGGCATGCCTTCGGTGATAGCAAGGTATGATGAAAATGGAGAGCTTGATTTTTTGAGATAACTCTAATGTTCCGCGAGTGATTTTAACATATCCTGCTTTACAATTTCTTTTGCCCTTATCACCAATGGATCTGACGCGTTGAAGGATCTGTACCAACCCTCCTCATCGGTTCTATAGGCGATAAGCATCGCATCTGTTATCCTGTTGATCACTCCCTGGTGCATTTGATAATATCCCATGATCGCCGGATATTTTTCTTTTGCTCTTAGTTTAGCCAATGCGGACAGGTCCTTCATCATGGAAGCGTGCTCAGGTAAATCAAATATGACAGTGTTGATGGAATCTGGATTCACAAGCAAGCCTCCGAAGTTGATCATGTCGTAGCGCAAGGCATATTCTGAGATGATATCCATCCATTCTTTTATAGATGGATCCTCCCATTCAACTCCATCATCCATGACGATATCAGGCTCGATTCCTCCACCGGCATGTACTGGTCGTCCGGATGTAGTCTTGAATATCTGGACGGTATCAATTACGGATCCTTCGTCATAGGCCTTTTGAATAGATCTTCCAGAAGGTGTGTAATATTTTGACACGGTCATGCGCAGTGTGCCGCCATTTGAAAGATCAAACTGTTCCTGCACCAATCCTTTACCATAGGACCTGGTACCCAGGATGACTCCACGATCCTGGTCTTGCAGACAGCCGGCGACAATTTCACTGGCTGAGGCGGAGTTGCCATTGATCAATACACATATGTTTTCGATAGGGAAAAATATTTTCCCTGTGCTTTTATATTCTATTCTTTCCTGATTTTTCCCCTGGGTATAGACTAAAAGCATTCCTTCATCTTTAAAACACTGGGACAGGATATTGACAGCCTCGCGCAGATATCCACCTGGATTATCTCTCAGATCCAGGATTAGGTTTTTTGCATGCTCCTTAGTGGTAAGCGCTTCCCAACTATCCATAAATTCCCGATAGGTTGTATTCGTAAAGCGAGCAAGCTTGATGAAGGCAGTTGTGCTGTCGATCATATAATCAGCAAGCACACTGGGCACCTTAATATCTTCGCGGGTGATTTCAATAGTCTTAAGCGTTGTTTCAAAAAGTGGTTTTATCAGAAGCTTTACATTGGATCCTTTGGAGCCCTTTATCATTGACAGAATTTTGAGGTGATCCATTGTATCTGATACGATAGGCTGATCATCAATAGCCAAAATATGATCACCGGGTTTTAATCCCGCCCGTTGCGCAGGACTGTCCTTTTTTGGATAGAGGACTACCAGGCTATCTCCTATGAACAATACTTCTACTCCTATGCCAACATACTGACCCATTGTTTTTTCCTCCAGTTCCTCGCTCTGCTCCGGCGGAAAATAATGGGTGTGAGGGTCCAGCCCTTCAAGAACAGCCCTGATAGCTCT
>JBDSPM010000205.1:0-4034 GCA_039930325.1 Saprospiraceae bacterium | reverse complement strand
GATCGCCGCTGTATTGGGCGGTACCATACCTACATTGTGAGCATACAAAACAAGGTCTTGTGCAAAACCAATTAAGGTAGTTTGAATCACATATTTTTCCCCTGTGAGCTGATATTTTGTGAGCAGCCAGTCAGGTCCAAGTTTGAGCGAAATGATATCGCCATCGATCGTATTATAATCCCATACACTGATGGTCAGATTTCGTGCTTTGACTTCAATGGTTCCTTTCTCTTTGACGGCAACAGAATCAGCTTTAATATCCTTTGGCGGCCCTTCCAATTCTTTGATAGACCACGAAAGCAAATCATGATAAGAATGCTGATCAGATGTGGATGCTGTGAAGCCAAGCCAGGCAGTATGGTCTGGACTTTTTATTTTTTCTGCCACGTCAAGCTTCACAGACAGCACAGGAAAAAGATAGGAATCCAGGTATACCTGAAGCCTTCCCTCCCGGTATATGATGCGTGTAAAATGTGAATGTCCATCTGTGACTTCAGGTATCTCGTGCACCGTGGCATATCTGCGATAGGTTTTTGTTTCCGGATTGTAGAAAGATAGATTGATATGATTACGACTTCCTTCGTTATCATCTTTCGTATCAAATTCCAATGCCACACCGTATGGAATCTCTTTATATCCAATGTCATCTCCGGTGCCACCTGTGATATTGGGTGATTGTGCCTGCATGACAAAAGCAAAACCATCGCCCGGCATGTTGCCGGCAGAATCACTAGAAATCAAAAACGTAAATTCAGTTTCAAATCCTTCTGTAAAATCAATCTTCTTCGCTGCATACCAGCACGCGCCTGTCTGGCGTGTCTTATCGGAGGTAAGACGCAAACGCTCGCCGGAAATGGATGCTGAGCCACTAAGGTTCACATTGTCACTGAAGGCTTTAAAATCATTTATCTGGAACATATATTTCTGCGCTTCCAGGTGCACAGAAGTAAGAGAGAAAACAATACAAATGCCGATGTACAAAGATGAAAACGGAAAAAACTTTCTTGGAGGGAGATCACCGCAAGTGTGCATATGGGGAGGCATGGAAAGCTAAATCAAATGAATAAAAATCGTCATACAAAAATAGCAAAGGAAATGAGACCATTCGTTACGGTTTCCCTAATTGACAATTCATTGGGTTACCCTCTCCCTGAAATGGGGGAAATGATAAAAAATACTCTTCAAATGGTCCCCCTGTCTAGGGGGCAGGGGGTAAAAAAAGAGCTCAAAACACACAACATGATGTTGAGGTTTTGAGCTCTGAATGCAGCCCCTAGGGGAATCGAACCCCTCTTTACAGAATGAAAATCTGCCGTCCTAACCGATAGACGAAGGGGCCGTCTTACCGGATGCTTTTTGAAAAGCAGGGTCAAAATTAGGATTTTTTAAAACTATGTGACAAATATTTTGAATTTTAGGATTATTCCTGTCCCCCACATCTGACTTACAATCTGTATATCAGGTATATACGAAGGTTCATCCCATAATGGCCGGGCACATGCCTTTGAAAAACCTTTCCCTTTCCCATCCTTTTATAAGTTAACCGTTTATTTTTGTCCCGCTTTATTCATCTTCATCAATCTAATCCTTTTACCATGGCAAAAAGAATTGCGATTAACGGCTTCGGCCGAATAGGACGTCTTACTTTCCGGAAGCTGCATGATATGCCCGGAATTGATATAGTCGGTATTAATGATTTGACAGATACTGCTACCCTGGCACATTTGCTTAAATATGATTCTGCTCAGGGCCCTTTCAATAAAAACATAAGAATAGATGGAAATTATCTTATGGTTGATGATGAAAAAATTCTGATTTCCGCTATAAAATCTCCATTGGAATTATGGAAAGGGTTAGATGTTGATCTGGTGCTTGAGTGCACAGGGCTTTTCACAGACCGCGAAAAGGCATCACAACATATCAGGCCGGATGGTGCCAAAAGAGTTATCATCAGCGCACCAGCCAAAGGGAGTGATGTTCCAACCATTGTCCTTGGTATCAATGAGGATTCAATTGATCCAAAGGAAACTATTTTTTCAAATGCATCCTGCACCACCAATTGCCTAGCGCCTCTGGTAAAAGTGCTGATTGATAATTGGGGAATCCGAACAGGCACGATGACCACCATTCATGCATATACCTCAGATCAAAACCTGCAGGATGCTCCGCACAGGGATCCTCGTCGTGCACGTGCAGCAGCCTACAATATCATTCCTACAAGCACTGGTGCTGCCTCAGCTTTAAAACTGGTAATTCCTGCCATTGGCAACAAGCTAGGTGCAATGTCTTACCGTGTTCCTGTCATCAGCGGATCAGTAGTAGATCTGAATGTCATCCTTGACACACCTGCTGATGAAAATGAAATCAACGCGGCCTTCATGACGGCTGCTCAGGGACGCATGAAAGGATACCTCCAGTATTGTATTGACCCAATTGTTTCTGGCGATGTCATCAGAAATACCCACTCATGTGTTTTTGATTCTCTGATGACAGAAGTCACCGGTGACATAGTCAAAGTGGTTGGATGGTATGACAATGAGGCAGGCTACTCATCAAGATTGGCTGAATTGGCATTCATGTTGTCCAAATAATTTATTTGATATGGAAGGTGATTTGATAAAACTGGAGGTCGAAGGGCACAAGGTCATTGTTCGCGTTGATTTTAATGTCCCACTTGATGATCAGTTTACTGTGACAGAGGATACTAGGATTCGAGGAGCATTACCGACGATCAATTATCTTATTGAAAATGGCGCGAAGATCATTTTACTATCTCATTTTGAGAGGCCACTCAAAAGCTTACTTCCGAATGGTGAAATAGATAAAGAAAAATTCACTTTGAAACACCTTGTGCCAACGTTGGAAAAACTGCTGGACAGAAAAGTTGATTTTTTTCCGGATACAATCGGTGACGCAGTTAAAACAAAAGTGAATGCATTGCAGAACGGGGATGTGATTTTACTTGAAAATACACGCTTCTATCCTGGCGAGGAAAAAGGAGAACCTGCATTCGCAGAGGAATTAGCTTCTCTTGGTGAATTTTATGTGAATGATGCTTTTGGCACAGCTCACCGGGCACATGCCTCCACATCCGTAATCGCTGATTATTTTGATGTTAATCACAAAGCATTTGGCTTCCTCATGAGAAGCGAATTGGACAATGCAAAACAGGTTTTGGAAAATCCAAAACGTCCCTTCATTGCCATTCTGGGTGGAGCTAAAGTGTCGGATAAAATTCTCCTTATAGAATCTCTTCTCGATAAAGCAGATAAAATCATCATCGGCGGCGGCATGGCGTATACATTCATTCGCGCACAGGGTGGCCATACCGGTAAGTCCCTTGTAGAAGAAGATAAGCTGAATCTGGCAAATGAATTATTAGCTAAAGCAGCAAAGCTTGGAAAATCAATTGAGTTGCCTTCTGACAGCATTGCCGCTGATCGTTTTGCGCCGGATGCAAATTTCAAAAATGTACCCTCACATGAAATCCCGGATGGCTGGATGGGACTGGACATAGGTCTCACCGCAAGATTTGAATTTACGCGCCAGCTTGCAGGAGCAGGAACAATTTTGTGGAATGGGCCGATGGGTGTTTTTGAAATGGAAAAATTCTCATACGGTACAAAAGTCATCGCAGAGGCAGTAGCTGAAGTAACGAAAAAAGGGACCTTCTCTTTAATCGGAGGAGGAGATTCAGTAGCTGCCATACATCAAAGTGGCCTGGCAGACTCTGTCAGTTTTATCAGCACAGGCGGTGGTGCCATGCTGGAACTTCTCGAAGGAAAATCGCTTCCCGGGATAACAGCTATTCTCAAATAATATAAGCAAGACATTTTAAGGTTCCTACCTTAAAATCAATATTCGAAATCTTCCGCTATTGAAAATCACATAAAGGAAGCTTGCAGCTTCCAGTTAACTCACTTTCCTCCCCGACATTTTAAGGTTCCTACCTTAAAATCACTGCACCGACATTTTAAGGTTCCTACCTTAAAATCAATATTCAAAATCTTCCTCCCCGACATTTTAAGGTTCCT
>JBDSPM010000204.1:0-3766 GCA_039930325.1 Saprospiraceae bacterium | reverse complement strand
GATACTCATGATCAATGTTGATATGATAAAACTGACCAACCGGAATATTGCTGCAGAAATACCATGTTCGGCCACCATCTCTTGAAATATTGAGGCCACCGTCATTTCCCTCAATTAAATAATTTGGGTTATCGGGATGGATCCAGAAAGCGTGATGATCAGGATGAACACCACCCAGTCCGCCTGTAAAAGTCCTGCCTCCATCTTCGCTTTGTGCAACCGTTGAATAGAGATTCCAAATTCTGTTTTCGTTTTTCGGATCTACATACAATTCGCTGTAATAAAACGGACGGTTACCGATGTTTTTTGTAGACACCAGTGACCAATGCTCCCCTCCGTCTGAACTTTTATACAAACCATTTTCCTTTGCTTCAATGAGCGCATAGATGATATCCGGAGAAGATGCAGCAATGGCTAATCCAATCCTTCCAAGATTTCCTTTTGGTATACCCTCTTCATCTGTAATTCGTTTCCATTTGCCACCCCCATCATAGGTGATGTAGAGCCCCGAGCCTGGACCTCCACTATTAAAATCCCATGGGGTTCTTCCGAATTCCCAAAGCGCCGCAATTATTTTTCGAGGGTTGTCCGGATCCATGACCATATCAGCGACGCCGGATCTGTCATTCGTGTAGAGAATCTTATTCCATGTTTTGCCGGAATCAACAGATTTAAAAACACCTCTTTCCTGATTAGGCCCCCAGGAAGATCCAAGAGCTCCTGCATAAATCGTCGAAGGCTGCAATCGATCGATAAGTATCCTATGTATTGCTTTTGTATCAGTGAGCCCCATCGAAGCCCATGTACGTCCGCCATCAAGTGTCCTGAAAATTCCTTTCCCACTATTTTGTGAGTTCCTGGGATTGCCTTCGCCTGTCCCGACCCATATTTCGCCTGGATTTTGTTGGTTGATCTTTATGGATCCAATGGAGAGAGCAGGTTGATCGTCAAAAATAGGTTTCCATACAATACCTCCGTCTTTAGATTCCCAGACACCGCCTGAGGCGGAACCTATATAAATATGTTCAGGATGTGCGAGCACCACATCAATGGCAGTAATGCGTCCGCTCATGCCGGCAGGACCTACGTTGCGAAAATTGAAACCTTCCAGAAACTTTTCATCCAGTTTTTGGGAAAAACAAAATGAAGCTGAAACAATGAAGAAGAGGAATAAAGTTAATTTCATAATGGATTAAAGGTAAGAGATAAGTAATACAAGCGGAATTGACATATTATGGAGCTACATAAGGCCATTGATTATTATCACGATTCAGGTCTGCCATTCTTCTGCTTTCATCTAAGAGTATTGATTTCACATTATCCAAATTAAAAGGAAAATCTAATTTATAAAAAGGATTAACCCAATCCCAGGCAGGTAAAGCCTGGAACTGCTCTAGACTATTGTGTGCCTCATGCTTAGCACTTCTCATAATGTCCAGCGGAATGGTGACTGCTAATGATGAACCGTCTTTCAGATAAATGGTGAGATCAACCGGCATAGGCATATACCCAATGCGATGAAGCAGAAGGAGCGTATGATCTGCATCCGTAAATACCGTATCGATTGCGTAATCAATGGTTTTGGTAGTGTACACCATATATTCCTTATACCAATCCAATTCGATGCCTGAAGCTTTTTCCATCACACGCATAAAATCATTCACATCCGGATGCCTGAATTTCCAGGTAGTAAAGAAATCCAGAAGGCCCTGATTGAAAGCAGGCTTCCCTATGACATATTCCAATTGACTAAGAAATAGCTGGCCCTTTGTGTAAGCGGCAACACTGTACGCATCGTTAAAATTAAAATGATCGGCATGCGTGGAAAGTGGTTCTTCTATTCCCTCAAGAACCTGGATCTTATACGTGTCATATGAATCGTCAAACGGAAATTTTTCAACTTCTCCCGGAATAAGGCCTTTCGATTTGAGATATTCCATGATGCGGGTGGTGGCATAGGAAGTAAAACCTTCATCCATCCAATAATATAAGCTTTCATTAAAACCCAGGACCATTTGATACCAACTATGCATCATCTCATGAACTGAAACTCCTACCAGACTCTGCAAAGATCTTTGACCTGTGATCAGGGTAGCCATCGGATATTCCATACCCTGATCTCCACCCTGGATAAAAGAATAAGACGGATAGGGATATTTTCCAAAATTAGCATTCATGTATTTCAATGCTTCTTCCATAATGGCCGGCAGCGCATTCCAGTTCTGATTGTATATACCTACATCCTGATGAAAAGTGTGAAGAATCAATCCATCTGCACATGTGTAGATTTCATGCACAAAGTCCGGATCTGCAGCCCAAACAAAATCATGCACATTTTTAGCCTTAAAATGCCAGGTCAATAGCTCACTTTTATGTTTGGGATCAGGAGCATAGCTAAATCCGATTTCTTTTGGGTTTTGTAAAATCCCTGATGCAGCCACTACATAATGACTGTCGAGTGTAAGTGTCACATCAAAGTCACCCCATACTCCATAGAACTCACGAGCTACGTATGGATTTGCATTCCAGCCATTTTTGTCATACTCACACATTTTGGGATACCATTGGGACATGGAATACCTGATGCCTTCCTTGTTGTCCCTACCATTTCTTCTTATCTGAATTGGAATCTGGGCATCGTACTTCATAACGAAACTGGTAGACTGGCCGGGTTGAATGGGTTTTGCAAGCGTAACCTCAAGAACAGTGCCTGCGACTTCGTAAGAAAGATTTATTCCATTCTGTGTCAGGTGGGTGATATGTTCATATCCCATTTCATCGGGAGCCAGGTGGCTGATACGGTCGCCTATTCTGGGATCGGGATCAGGAATAGTTTGCGATCTTATATCCATGGCACTCCCGGGCTGGAATGCATTAAGATAAAGATGGAAGTATACTTTATACAGCACATCAGGTGAGTTATTTTTGTATTTAACCGTTTGAGAAGCTGAATATTGATTAGTCACGACATCAAACCGCACATCCATTTTATACCGTATAGACTGTTGCCAGTAGGTTGATTTGGGGGTGGCTGTCATACTTAATGAAGACAGGCATAAAAAGCCGTAGAAGAGACAATTGATGGAAAAACTCCTGAATACCATGGTTCAAATAATTATATTCGGAAAAGTAATGAAGATTTTTGCCTCTCATTCATCCAATGACCTAACATTTATCGTAATTATACCTACGTTGCATAAAATCGGATAGTCTGGGTTAAACCGTGGGCATGAATCTTTGTTATAATCTTTTTACATTTGAAACAGTATGAAGCAGACCCGGGCGATAATCATTTCTTTGTTGGTGATTGGTATTGGAAGCAGGCTTATCCCCCATTATCCTAATTTTACGGCTGTCGGTGCAATTTCTTTATTTGCTTCGGCCTTTGCCGGAAAACGGACAGTTGCTATCATTATTCCATTCCTCGTCATGGTCTTTAGTGACATGATACTTAACAACCTGATATTTGCTCGGTTGTATCCTGATGATTACAAGAATTTCGTGTTTCTTTATCGCGGGGCGCTGTGGAGCTATGCAGCATTTGGTCTTGTAGTGATATATGGAAGCACTTTATTTAGAAATGGTGTGGGACTGTCGAAGGTGTTTTTCGGTGCTTTAGGCGCTTCAGTCATTTTCTTCCTGTTATCTAATTTTGGTGTCTGGGCTTCCACCGGAGCCTATTCTGTAAATTTTGCCGGGCTCATGACTTGTTATATTGCAGGTATGCCTTTCCTTCTTAATCAGATCATTGGAGATCTGTTTTATA
>JBDSPM010000203.1:0-3227 GCA_039930325.1 Saprospiraceae bacterium | reverse complement strand
CTTTTGACAAATTCTTTCGTCCCATCCAGCGGATCAACGAGAAAATAATTTTTATATCCGGACCTCACTTCATAGCCAATCTGCCTGCTCTCCTCCGAAATCACCGGAACACCAGGATACAACGCTTTTAAACGTCGAACAATAATTTCATTAGATCGCTTATCTGCAGCAGTCAATGGGCTATGATCCGCTTTAACCTCAGTTTCAAACAGACCCACATCGGCATATACCTCAAGAATCGCTTCACTTGCTTCACGGAGAATATCAAGCATAATTTCGGTCATAATGAATTTTTTCTTTATACAAGATGGTGAAAATTCCATGGTGGCACTACTAATGGTGCCACTACTAGTAGTGCCACTAAGGCCTAACTCGCTGATAACCAAAGTTTTTTGATAGCTCTCAAAATTACATTTCTAAATTCCGGAAACAATTGCCAAAGGACTCGTGCCACCACTACTCGTGCCACCAGGTCCTAAAGTGCTGATACACAGCAACCCCTAGTACTTATTCAGATAATCATTTCTTACAATGCCTGAATTGGGTTGTCTCTCCTCATTCTCTCCTTGAATCCTTTATCCCCATTCAATTACCTTTAACTTATGTCGCACTATTTCAAGTCACCTGGTTGGGCCAACACATTTCTAATTCCATTCACAACTTTCCTCATTCTATGTTTAAGCAGCTCTGCCTTTAACCAAAACCTAAGCGCTCAACGCCCCATCTACAAAATCACCGCAACCATCGATACCTTTGGAACTGACATCATAAGAGGAACTATCGATATCACCTGGACCAACAGATCAAATGCACCTCTGGATAAATTAGGAATTCATCTCTGGCCCGATGCTTACAGTAACCGGAATACCACTCTAAGCAAACAAATGGTCGAACAGGGTAAGTTCGACCTGTTTCATGCACGCAAAGAGGATCTCGGTGGATTGTCAAATTTAGATTTTAAATCTTCCGGTATCCCCATTATGTTGACACGCGATGAAAGTATTGACATAGGTTGGCTTCATTTAAATACACCCTTGAATCCACATGCTACCATCAATATTTCATCTCCATTCACTCTGATCGTACCAAAATCATTTTCCAGAATGGGACGCACAGGTGATTCATATCAGCTGACACAATGGTATCCACATATCGCTGTTTATGACGAGTTAGGTTGGCACATGATGCCATATCTGGATCAGGGTGAGTATTACAATGACTTTGCTGATTATGAAGTGAGTATCAGCGTTCCTCCAAGATTCAAAGTCGCAGCTACCGGAACTCTTCAATCCTCTGAGCAAAATGGACGACTCATCAAATGGAATTTCCAGGCGTCTAATGTCATTGACTTTGCCTGGTTCGCAAGTCCCACATTTCGTCACGAAACACTAAAAGTTGATGTAGGTCTGAAAGAACCGGTTGAATTAAATGTTTATATCGACCCTTATGGAAATGCCAATTGGAAATCAGCTATACTATATGCTGAGCGCGCTTTGAAATTTTACAGCGATTGGCTCGGCCCTTATCCATACCCGCAGATGAGTGTGGTATATGCACCATTTAGCAAAGGCGGCTATATGGAATACCCGATGGTCGCGCAGATAAGCTACACTGCCGATCCCGCATATCTCGACAGGGTGATAGCGCATGAGATCGGGCATACCTGGCTGTATGCCATTCTTGCCAGTGACGAGAGAACGAATCCATGGCTTGACGAGGGATTCAATACGTTCATGGAGAAGCAATACATGATCGCATATTATAAGGAGGAAAATGAATCATCCTATCCGGCTATTTTTCACGATAAGAATTCAATGCCTGATCTGGATGCACTTCATCACGCACTTAGATACAATGGCGAATTGCAACCACCACTCACGCCGCCTGAAAATCAAAAATCAAATCAATATTTATTCAGTGCCTATATGTTACCGCAGGAAGGACTCGATTTGATGATGTCAATGGTAGGCCCTGAAAAGATGAAAGCAATGTTCAGGCAGTATTTTCAGGATAGGAAATTTAATCATGTCGCTCCTGGGGATGTTCAGGCTTCATTTCAAAAAGCATGTGAATGTAATCTGGATTGGTTCTTTGACGGATGGTTGAATCATGTTCAAGAATTGGATTACAGAATTAGGAAGTTTGATTCCAGGTTGAATAATGTGACAATTGAAAATCATGGTACGTCTTTAATTCCTGTTTTGGTGAGTGGATTTCAAAAGAACGTAAAGGTCACACAAAACTGGGTGGATGGATTTGAAGGTGAAAAAGTAATTCATCTTGATAAAAATGTAGATGAAGTCAGGTTGTATGATGGGATGATGGCTGCCAATAAGAATTGGGTTCAAAGTATGAAGCCAAGAACTATCATTCCATCATTTACATTATTTCCAAAAGTCAGCAGCTACATGCATCCCGCGATTAATGTCACTCCGGTGCCAGGTAGGAATCTTTCGGATGGATTCATGGCAGGTCTTGCATTGACATCGGGGCTATTTCCACAAAATGGATTTAAGTGGTTCGTCATGCCGATGTATGGATTTGAAAGTAAAAAAATTAGGTATTACGCTGAAGGCAGATATATCAAAGACCTTGAACATGGTGTGTTTGATAAGCTTCTTATTTCCGGAGCAGCAAGCTTATTTGGATACGATTTGGACACGTTTTATAATTTTAGAGACCACTTTTTGAGATTGTCACCATCATTGGCTTTGAGATTCGAATCAACTTCCGCTCAGCCGCATCTTACGCGTTGGCTAAAATACAGATATGTGGATATCACTCAATATTATGGAGTAGGTGATAATTCATTTGATACGATTTTTCATTCCGAAGAGCGACATTATGGAGTTCATGAGCTGGCCTATCAATTAAGCTCCGACGTTGCGAACCAGCCTTTTACAGCAATTGCAAATGTGCAGGCAGGGAAAGGTTTTGTAAGGCTTAATCTTTATTACAACCAGCATTTTTTGGGAAAAGATAAAACGCGCGGAGTATGGGTGCGCGGTTATGGCGGATGGTTGCCATTATACAAACAACCGAAAGCTAATATTCTTTTTGGATATAATGGTGGCAGGTCGAATGGATTCTTCTCTAAGGATTATATGTATGACGAATGGCTTGGCGGACGTAATGCAACCAGTGGAATATTTGAACGACAGATATTTATGAAAGATGCAGGATTAAAAACCCTTGCGTATGAAGGCCTTGGAAAAGATTGGATGTTA
>JBDSPM010000202.1:0-14246 GCA_039930325.1 Saprospiraceae bacterium | reverse complement strand
AAACAGAAGAGACGCGATTAATCGCGTCTCTTCTGTTTTGAGATTGTAGACATATCTTTGACGCCACGATGCAGTTTTTATACCCGTCCTTCCTTTGGGCACTTTTAGCACTCTCTATCCCGATCATCCTGCATTTGTTTTATTTCAGGCGTTATAAGAAGGTCTATTTCAGCAGCTTACGATTTCTTCGTGAAGTAAAGGAAGAGACCTCAGCCAGGAATCGGCTTCGAAACCTTCTTATTCTTCTTTCCAGGCTTTTGGCATTTGCTTTTATGATCCTGGCCTTTGCTCAGCCCTTCATACCGGTCAATTCTGTTCAAAAAGCAGGAATTCGGGATGTGAGCATTTTTGTGGACAATTCCTTCTCAATGCAGTCATTCGGACAGGATCTGTCTTTGTTCGACCGGGCTCGCCAGAAAGCAAAAGAGATCATCTTGGGGTATGGACAGGAAGATCATTTCCAGGTACTGGGGCATGAGTTATCTCCTTCACAAAATCAGTGGATCAGCAGGGAAGAAGCACTTTTACGCCTTGAAGAAATGGAATTTACCCCGGAAGTAAAACCTCTGTCAGTAGTTAGCGGCAGACAAAAACAATCCTTTGCACGTGAAGAAGGCAACCCGGTAGCCTGGTTCATCTCCGATTTTCAAAAAACCATCGCGGATCTTAACGTAAATGACTCAGTTCACCCGATCAATCTTCTGCCTTTAAAAAGTGTGCAGGAAAAAAATATAGCTATCGACAGCGCGTGGTTTGATTCTCCTCTTCAGACACTTAATCAAACCTCACCCTTGCTTTTTTCGATTCACAATTACACCTCAGAAGATGCGGACAATATCCGCGTATCCGTTTCCCTGGATGGCCAGGAGCGGCCTGAAGGAACTGTAGACATAGCAGGTGGCAAAATCAAAATTGATACCTCTTTCATTACGGTGTTAACCACAGGATGGCATGAGCTGGCTATACGCATCAGTGATTTTCCGGTCATATTCGATGATGCCTACTATCTCACTTTTTATGTGGAGCAAAATTTAAAAATACTTTCCATCAACGGTCACGCTCAGAATGCCTCCGTTGCCGCTGTATTTGCAAACCAAAAAAATTTTATCCTGGAACAGGTTACTGTCAACAGCCTTGAATACAATGCACTGCCTTCTTACGATCTGATCATATTAAATGAGCTTCCTTCTTTTTCATCCGGGCTTGTTGCGGTCCTGCATAAATATGTTTTGGAAGGCGGGAAGGTTTTATTTTTTCCTTCTTCGAATGGCTCTGTTGACCAGTACAATGCATTGATGTCTGTGATGGGTGCCGGAAAATTACAGGCTTTTGCTACACAGGAAAGACAGGTCGGGAAGATAAATATAGCAGCTTTTGTCTACCACGATGTGTTCAACAGGACACGTGCCAACATGCGATTGCCAAAGGTCCAGGGTTCGTTTCCGCTGGAAGGTAGCGGTAGCAGAGGACAATCGCTGTTATCCTTCAGAGACGGAGGAGACCTGATTACATTTTATACACCCGGCAAAGGCGCATTTTGTGTAGTTACTGCCCCACTTGATCAAAGAATAAGTGACCTGTCGCTGCAGCCTGAAGTCTTTGTACCGTTGCTTTACAAAATGGCTATTTATTCATCGGATTATCGTGATCTGGCATATACGATCGGCAGGGATCAATTGATTCCTTTGGACAAATCTAAAGTGGCACTTGACAAGGATATTCAGATCAGCGGACCATCCCAATTCATTCCGGGCATGTCTGCTCTTGGTTCAAAAATCCTTCTTGACGTTCAGGGCCAGGTAATAGAGGCAGGTTTTTATATGGTCAATCAATCTGATCAGCTCGTTGCATCGCTTGCCTTTAATTATGACCGCAGGGAATCAGATCTTACCTTAGTGAATGCAGAAGATCTTGCAAAAAATAAAATGGTGAAAGTCTGGACGGATGACGAGAAATCGGATTTCACTCAATTGATTGAAGACACACGGCAGGGTAAGCAGCTGTGGAAATGGTGTATTATACTGGCGCTTTTTTTTATTGCATGTGAGATTGCATTGATCAGGCTTTGGCGTAACGGATAAAATGCATGGGGCATGAGGCATGGAGCATGGAGCAGGGGGATCCGTTTCGTTTCGACTCCGCTCAACGACCGGATGAGGTTTAATTAAAGTAATTTCGGCTACGCTCAATTGAGAAAATTGCAAAGCGATGAGAGAATAAAGAAATATGAAGTACGAAGTACGAAATACGAAGTACGAAATACGAAATACGAAGTACGAAGGACGAAATACGAAGTACGAAGTACGAAGTACGAAATACGAAATACGAAGTTTGGTATAAATTAATTAATTCGTGTTAATTAGTGTAATTCGTGGCGAAAAAAGTGAAAAATGAAGAGTGAAAATCGTGAAGCGTGAATCGTCAAACGTCAATGAAAAATTCCATATGTCGGGGCGTTTTGCAACCGCCCAATTTATGGAAAAGTGAAATTAATTCGTGTTAATTAGTGTAATTCGTGGCTAAAGGGAAAAGTGAAATACGGTCGTTCGTTTCGGCTATCGCGGTTGGTGAGCTGTAGAAAATGGTCGGGTATAGCAAGTCGAACCACAACGACCGCTTAAAATCTTCAATGAATGTTTCGGCTACGCTCAACATTTGAGGAAGAAAAAATAATTTAGTAGCAAAATGAAAATACTAATCAAGAAAGCAACTATCCTCAATCATGGCCAGGAGCCTGTCAAAAGAGATATCCTGATTGAGAATGGAAAGATCACCAGCATTGCTAAATCAATTTCGGACGGTAAGGCAAGGATCATATCATCTGATAACTTACACGTTTCTCCGGGTTGGATTGATATTGGCGCACAGCCAGGGCAACCAGGATATGAATACCGTGAAACATTCCAGTCTCTTGCTAATGCAGCACGCGCCGGAGGTTATACTTCATTAGCGACATTTCCAAGAAGCAACCCTCCTATTCAAAGCCGTATAGAAATAGAATATATTCAGCAGCTGAATGAATCGCTGTCTGTGCAAGTATATCCCGTCGGTGCAGTCTCACAGGACCTCGCCGGAAAAGACCTGACCGAAATGATGGACATGGTTTCGATAGGCGCGATAGCATTCGGTGACGGACGCAAGAACCCCATAGAGACCAGCCTGCTGACAAGGGCGCTTGAATATGTGATCCCACTGGGAGTCGTCATTATTGATTTTCCTTTAGACCGGAGCTTTACTACAGAGGGACAGATACATGAAGGCAAAGTGAGTGCCTCTCTTGGACTCACGGGTATTCCGGGCGTTGCAGAAGATATCATTGTTCAGCGCGATGTGCAGTTATTAGCATACACGAGATCGAGGCTTCACCTGCATGCTGTTTCCTCAGGCACATCACTTCCTTTTATTCGCAAAGCACGATCAGAAAAATTAAATCTCACATGTGATGTACCTGCGATGCATTTGTTGCTCGAGGACATGGATGTGGGCGATTTTGATAGTAACCGAAAAGTATTGCCTCCTTTCCGCGGTGCAAAGGATAAAAAATCATTAATTGCTGCATTAAAGGATGGGGTGATTGACCACATCTCCTCCATTCACACACCTTTGGAAATAGAAGCAAAAGATTGTGAATTCACGTATGCATCTTTTGGATCCATCGGGTTAGAGACTGCATATGCAACGGCGAATACTGTATTAAAAGATGTGATGCCTGTATCAGATATCATTGATAAATTTTGTTTCGGGCCTGCGAGAATACTAGGTCTCCCGGTCCCATCGATTGAAAAAGGCAATTTGGCTAATCTGACTTTTTTTGATCCCGGATTGAAATGGACCTATGAGGGTTCGGCACATTCATTATCAAAAAATGATGCATTGGCCGGCATGTCATTTACCGGGAGGGTGATTGGCACCTTTTCTAAGGGACGTCTGTTGATTAATTGATATATTTGAATCCTTAGTCAAACGCTTTAAATCAAAACGAAACATGTCTACTACGCTTAAATGGGGCCTTATAACCGGAATGGTGTATATCGTATTTTTTCTCGTCACCTATATGATGGGTGTACAGCAAAGTGGGAGCAAAATGCTTCAGTTTGGCTCCAATACCCTCCTGCTTTTTATCACATTTATACCTATTTATCTTGGTGTGAAAGAGGCAAGAGACAATGACCTTGGTGGATATTTAACCCTGGGTCAGGGATTTTTAACAGGATTTAAAATCGCTCTTATAGCGGGTATACTTTCTGCCATATTTGCCATTATTTACTTTAATTTTATCGATCCTGATTTTGCTGACAAACTGATGGTTGGAATTGAAGAGCAATGGGAAAAAGCGGGTATGGCTGAAGAACAAAAAGAAATGGCCCGTAAATGGACGGGGTATTTTATGTCACCAATCGCATTTGCTGCTTTTTCCTTTCTCGGTCCTGTATTCTGGGGTCTAATAAAAGGCTTAGTAGCCGGGGCATTACTCAAAAAAGAAGCTCCGCCTACAGCTCTGCCTGTATCCTAGAATATATGCCGCACCTAGGTTTAGCCTTATCGATAGTCATTCCTGTATACGATGAAAGTGAGTCGTTGCCTGAGCTTATGGCATGGATCAGGAATGTACTTACTAAATATTCGATTGGACCTGCTGAAGTTATCTTCATCGATGACGGCAGCACGGATGGATCGTGGAATGTGATTAAAGAGCTTGAGCATACCTATCCTGAAATAAAAGCAATCCGGTTCCGGCGCAATTATGGAAAATCAGCTGCACTGCAGAAAGGCTTCGAAGCTGCAAGTGGAGAAGTTGTGATTACCATGGATGCAGACCTGCAGGATTCTCCTGAAGAAATTCCTGAATTAATGCAGATGATCCATGAACAAAATTATGACCTGGTCAGTGGCTGGAAGAAAAACCGGAAAGATCCAATAAGCAAAAGATGGCCCTCAAAATTTTTCAATGCGGTCACTCGCCAGGCCAGTGGAATTAAGCTCCATGATTTTAATTGCGGACTGAAAGCTTATAAAAATGAAGTAGTTAAAAACATTGAGGTCTATGGCGAGATGCATCGCTATATTCCTGTCATGGCTAAGTGGTCAGGCTTTACAAAAATTGGTGAAAAGGTAGTGCAGCATCAGCCACGCAAATTTGGTAAGAGTAAATTCGGCTGGCAACGCATGGTAAATGGATTTCTTGACATCATGTCCATTATGTTCGTTGGAAAATTTGGCAAGCGGCCCATGCATTTTTTCGGCACGCTTGGTATCTTATTCTTTTTGATTGGATTTGGGATCCTAGCTTATCTAAGCATTTTAAAATTAGGCAATAACATATTCCGTATTTCAGAACGGCCTGTATTTTTCTTCGGCATTCTGACGCTGATCATCGGTGCACAATTATTTCTGACGGGTTTTCTGGCGGAGATGATCAGCCGGAATGGATCGACCCGCAACAAGTACAGAATTTCGGATACGATTGGGATAGATGCTGAGAAGTTGGGGGATTGATATTTTACTTTGCCCCTAAATCCACTGAATGGGGACTTGAAATTTTACTTTGCACCTGAATGAGGAATTGAAACTTTACTTTGCCCCTGAATGGGGAATTGAAACTTTACTTTGCCCCTGAATGGGGAATTGAAATTTTATTTTGCCCGTGAATGGGGTCTTGAAATTTTACTTTGCACCTGAATGAGGACTTGAAATTTTATTAGACCCTTCAGGGGGTTGGGGGCAACACCGATATTAATACTGAATCCCAATCTTCTTAAAAATAAAATGCAACAGCCATGCCGGCCCGATGAGAAGGAACTGCATGTCCTGGATAAAGGATGGTTTCTTCCCCTCGATTTTGTGCCCGATGAATTGCCCGGTCCATGCGACCAGAAAAATAATCAGTCCCCACAAAGCGAGCCTACCGGGATTATAACCCGACCATTCATATAGCTCGTTTATAGCTGCAATCATCAAAATACCTATTACAAAAAATCCGCCGAACATAATCATGGATAGCCTTGCATAATAGATCAGTGCGAGAATAAGAATGACCATAGCCCAGTTTGTAAGGAAGGTTCTTTCCATTATAAATGGAATCGAAAACAATAAAATAAACAAACTGAACATGATCGCCGGCACACACACCCAATGAATGAGCTTATTGGTCGTATTCATGTGACTTTCTCCATAGGTGCTGAGAAGTGTATCGAGCGGTGTCATTGATATAAATTAGAAATAGAAAATTAAGGATTTATAAATGAAAAATAAATAGTTATAAATAATGAGGTGCCGTTTCGCAATGAAGGTCCCCTCGCATGAAAAATCGTCCTATTTTTACATGGTAATGATCAAGATCATCGAATGTCCGCGGGATGCCATGCAGGGGCTTCATCAATTTGTACCCACCGAATTGAAAGTAAAATATATCAATTCGCTGCTGCAGGTTGGTTTTGATACGATTGACTTTGGCTCATTTGTATCTACTAAGGCTATTCCACAAATGAGTGATACCGCTGATGTACTTAAATCTCTTAATCTTTCAGGATCAGTTTCAAACTTACTCGCCATTGTTGCTAATCAGCGGGGGGCGGCTGATGCAGTGGCATTTGATGAAATCGCCTACCTCGGTTATCCGTTTTCGGTTTCAGAAACATTTCAGCTTCGCAATACAAATGCAACTATTGAAGAATCTCTTCACAGGGTGGCAGAGATTCAGGACATTTGCCTTGCTCACGGAAAAAAGCTTGTTGTCTATCTCTCCATGGGCTTTGGCAATCCATACGGGGATCCATGGAATGTTGAAATCGTCCAGCACTGGGTAGATCATCTGGCGGATATGGGAATAAAAATCTTAGCACTTTCTGATACCGTAGGTGTATCTAATCCAGAAAATATAAGCTATCTTTTTTCAAATCTTATTCCACCCTACCCTGACGTTGAATTTGGAGCTCATCTCCATACCCAACCCCACAACTGGAGAGAGAAAATTGAGGCAGCATATAAAAGTGGTTGCAGGCGTTTTGATGCTGCGATGAAAGGCTATGGTGGCTGCCCAATGGCAAAAGATGAGCTGACGGGAAATATGCCCACTGAGCATTTGTTGTCCTATTTCGATGATCAGAAAATTGATCTTGGTATGGATCGCGGAGTTTTCCTGAATTCAATGGAGCTGGTCGCAGAAGTTTTTAACGGCCGCGAATGATCGGTTCGTCATTGTCATCCTGTCTCGCAGGATTTAGTGCCATGTACGCCATCACTAATCCACCACCTACCATAAGTATCCTGATGATGATTCCCTGCGGCGTGCCGGGCCTGTCTATCCATGCCAGGTAACTAAAATTCGCCCCTATCAGGATCAGTGTGGTTGAAATAAATCCTGTCACAAACAATAAAAATCCAATGATTAAAAGGATGAGACGGATGGGTTTCATGGGGTAATGTTAAGGAAAAGTAGTGAGTGGTAAGTAGTGCGTGGTGAGTGGATCGATATTTCAATTTTTCTCATTATTTTAAATGCTCCAATAACTATTTGACATAATGAAAAAAGAATCTGTTAAAATCTGTACCATTCTGAAAAAGAAGCCACATCAAATTATCGCCAACCTGGAAAAAACACAAATTAAAAGTTTAGGAAGTATTGCCCGGGCAAATTTGCGTTCTCCTTTGCTTGCAGAGGAAAAATTTGTCCATCCTGAAATCATTCTTAGGTCTGATGTTCCTGTAATGCATACCAGGATTTTATTACCAAAATCATCGATGTGGGAAACCGGGACAGAAATCAGAATTGCTTTTATGAGTGGAAATAAGAAAATTAAAGATCATGTAAAGGAGCTCGCTGCCGAATGGCTTACCTATGCGAACCTCCATTTTGTATATGTAAAAAAGACAGAACACTCAGATGTCAGGATCACATTCAATAGCAGGCAAGGCTCATCATCAGCGGTGGGTATTGAGTGTCGGGATTATACTCAAAAAGAATCTACGATAAATTTTGGCTGGCTAAATGTTGAAACGAAAGAAGCCGATTTCAGAAGTGTTGTACTACATGAATTCGGTCATATGATAGGATGTGGGCACGAACATGAAAGCCCGAAAAACGGCGGCATTCCCTGGGATAAAGAAAAAGCGTACAGATATTATGAACGGACCCAGAAATGGACTGCAGAAGATGTGGATGAACAGGTTTTTGATCGATATAAAAACGACAAAATCCGCGGTACGGCCCTCGATAAAAAGTCTATCATGATGTATGCCATCCCCGAATCAATTACTAAAGGTGATTTTCGTGTTGGCTGGAATACCCGCCTATCGGAGAGCGATAAGGAATTTATTGGAAAAACATATCCATTCTCTTAACACGCTAAATAATGATTCTGAGACCTCTTCCAAATGATCTCTCCCACTGTCTTCCCTTCAATCCTGCTATCGATCCACGCAATAATATCCAGGTGATGAAACGTCCTGCCTTCAAATGGATTTTTTTCTAATCGGATGATTTCTTTTCGCAACGCATGTAGGTTGTGATTCAACTCCTGCTTTTTGACGTCAAGATTATTCCTGAAAAAATTAAATAAGGTGCGCTGGACTTCATTGAGGTCACGCATTTTGCTAAAAAATCTGCCTACGCTTCCTACAAGATGCTCGAGCAAATTATAATGTCCCAATTCAAAATGAGCCATCAATTGCATGAGCCGGGCATAACACTGGATATCCGTACGCAAATGTCCGGCAGCCTGCAGGTTCAATATTTTATTCAGGTATTCAATACTTTGTTCCGGTGCGCCTGATCCCAGGTAAAGCCATGCAGTCTTGTAGTTGAATACCATAATACGATGCACATCTATAAAGCGGCCATATCGTTTTACAAGCCTGTTGATTTCCGGCACCAGCGCCAATCCTTCATCAAATGAGCCTTCCAGGAAATGACGGTTGATCTTCGCAGTATACAGATACAGGAAGCTGATGATCTGGCCTGTCATGTCAAAGTAACTTTCATGGGAAATCGTAAATGCTTCGAATTTCTCCAGCGCAATGACATATCTTTTATAGTCACGCATACTGTACAATGAGGTCAATTCGTAAGACAGGCCACGCATATACAGCACAGGATCTTCCATCATCAGTGATGGGTGTGCATCAAATGCATGCACCCATGCCTCCGCATGCTTATGGCATTTTTCAAAATCAAGAAGGATATAGTAAAACCACATGTAACTCTGCTGGAGATAAATTTCTTCTGTGACAGAAAGATTGGTTAACCTCACCTTTCGCAATTCCGATTCAAAATATTCATTGACTGTGAAATGATCTTTCTGATCACGTACGTGACCTGTTTCAATGTACCAGCCGTGTATTTTTATTTTCAAATTAGATAACAGAACGAGATTGGAAACTCTTGACTCCTGTTTTTCAGATTCGATCAACAGGGCCTGCACTTTACCTGCTTTTTTCCGGCTTCTCGTGATATGACGTTCTTCAATAAATTTTTGAAACTCGATGATTTCGAGACGGAGCAGGTCATGGCCTCCCTCCGGCATCATTTCCTTTACCCTGTCGAGCAATTTGAATGCTTGCAGATACAATCCCTTGCTATAAAGGATATGTGCAAAATCAATTTGTTCCCTGACCTTGATGGATTCAATATTCTCGTGTATGAGTCTCAGGCTTTTAAGGACCTGGGTGTAGAGATGTCTTTTGATATTGACAAATTGCGATTTGGGGATGCCCCCAAGCTTGTCAAGAAGGATATTTTCGTCATAATCATCCATTTTATCTAGCAAATCGAAAAGGCGTACATACAGCACGTCCTCATTGCTCTGGAGACGCTGAACATAGAGTCGAAAATTCCGCTTCTCCGCCTTCGTCAGCGACTTGACTATCGTAAAAAGCTGTTCAGAATGAGCTATGGGCATAACAATTTACTATAACGCAAAGTACACTATTTCAGTATTTTATGCTAAAATAATGATTTTTAGCAACAACGTAAATCATTATTATTGTTTTGTAGTGAAGGTCTTTATTCGGTTAGCTTCGCAGCATATATTTAAAAAATCATTATTTATTCCTCCCTAACCCAAAAACAATTCTCTCTAAATGGCTAAGCTCAAATTTGAATACATGTGGCTTGACGGCTACAAACCTGAAGCAAATATCAGGAGTAAAACCAAAGTCATCGAAATGGACAATTTCAATGGCGATGTGAAGAAACTTCCTGAATGGTCCTTCGATGGCAGCAGCACCATGCAGGCTAACGGACACTCTTCTGATTGTCTATTAGTTCCGGTAGCGTGTTATCCTGATCCGCAGCGTAAGAATGGATGGTTGGTTGTATCTGAAGTATTCAATCCGGATGGCACACCCCACCCGACAAATATGAGATGCCAGATCCCGAATGATACAGATGATTATTGGTTTGGCTTTGAGCAGGAGTACGTATTAGAGCAGGATGGCCTTCCTTTAGGATTTCCGGCTAAAGGATTTCCTGCACCACAAGGGCCTTATTATTGCGCAGTTGGTTACAAGAATGTTGCAGGTCGTGACATGGTAGAAGAGCATCTCGATGCATGCCTTGATGCCGGTCTTGGGATCACGGGTATTAACGCAGAGGTACTTTTGGGCCAGTGGGAATTCCAGATTTTTGCAAAAGGTGGAAAGAAAGCTTCTGATGAGCTGATCATCTGCCGCTATCTCTTATACAGGATTTCAGAAAAATATGGTGTGAAGGTTAATATACATCCTAAGCCGGTACTAGGTGACTGGAATGGTTCAGGTATGCATGTCAATTTCTCTAATGGAGAGATGCGTGAAGAGGGTGGAAAGGAACTCTTTGATACTATCTGTGAAAGTTTCCGCACGGTTCATAAAGAGCATATCGAAGTATACGGATCAGACAATCATCTCCGCCTGACCGGTAAACATGAAACACAATCCATGCACACCTTCAGTTATGGCGTCAGTGATCGTGGTGCCTCCATCCGCATTCCGGTATATACAGTGATGCATGACTGGAAAGGATATCTGGAAGACAGGAGGCCCGCTTCAAATGCGGATCCTTATAAAGTTGCTGCACGCATCATAAAGACCATTCGTGGAGTAGAAGTGATGGCGTAAGGAAAATTTTTTCTTACAGGAAGAGACACGATTTTTTTTAAGAAGAGACGCGATTCATTGCGTCTCTTCTTAAAAAAATCTTTCCCGATATTCAATACTCCTAAATTTGATTGCCGAAGGCTAAGCGTTTGCTTGGCCTTTTTTTGTACACGAATAAGGGGGTAGCGAAATATCAAATCTGTGGGAGAATCTCTATTTTACGCGCATGTTACATGACCAGTTGCTCTTAATTATTGTTTTACTGATGGCCGTTTCGCTTCTTTCCATTGCAAGTGAGAAGCTGCGGATCCCCTATCCTATATTCCTGGTCATTTGTGGATTGGTCATTGGATTCATTCCCAATGTGCTGCACATCATTCTGAAACCGGATCTCATTTTTTTGATTTTCTTACCTCCATTACTTTTTTCCGCTGCATGGAATACCTCGTGGAAAGATTTTTGGAATTTCCGGAGAACTATTGGTTTTCTCGCGATTGGGCTGGTGATTTTTACCTCATTTTCGGTGGCGGTAGTCTCACATGCAATCATACCTGGGTTCACGCTGGCATTTGGATTTTTATTAGGAGGAATTATTTCACCGCCTGATGCCATAGCGGCAACATCCGTTTTAAAGAAAGTGACCATGCCAAAAAGAGTCCTTGCCGTTCTTGAAGGAGAAAGCCTGGTCAATGATGCCGCGAGTCTTATAGTGTTCAATTTCGCGGTGATCGCTGTGATGACCGGCAAATTTATTTTGATAGACGCCAGCATTGATTTCGCCATCGTTGTTATCGGGGGAATTGTAACGGGTCTTGTGCTTGCAGTCATCATCTATGCTGTACATCGGTTTTTACCTACGACACCCAGCATTGATACAGCGATCACGCTCATCACTCCCTATTTAATGTTCATTACTGCTGAACATTATCATTTTTCAGGGGTACTTGCCGTAGTGAGCGGTGGATTATTTCTGAGTGCCAGGTCAACAGAGATATTTACCTATGAGACACGCATCCAGTCAAGCGGTGTTTGGGAGACATTAGTTTTTCTTCTGAATGGAGCCATATTTATTCTGATTGGATTACAACTGCCCATTATCCTGCATAACATCGCAAAGGTGCATTTGCCCCTGCTCATCTTTTATAGTGTGATCATCACTTTCGCCACCATTCTTATCAGGATTATCTGGGTATATCCGAGCACGTATCTTCCCAGGCTATTGAGTAAGCGAGTAAGGGCTAAAGAGTCTTCGCCAAATTGGAAAGCAGTTTTTATTGTGGCTTGGAGTGGAATGCGAGGCGTGGTATCATTGGCCGCGGCATTGTCCATTCCATTGACACTAACTTCCGGTGAAGCATTTCCATTCAGAAATGAAATTCTATTCATCACTTTTGTAGTTATTTTGATAACACTTGTCTTCCAGGGATTAACTCTTCCTCTCCTGATCAGGAAACTGAATATTGTAGTAAAGGACAATAGTGACGGACAAGAATTGGAGGTACAGAGCTATATCACGGATGCCATACTCGCTTACCTTGACGAAAATTATAGGCACGAAATCCAAAAAGATGAAGCCTTTAAATTGTTGAAACAGCGTTATATGCATTTCAGGGCATTGCAGGAAAAACAATTGCGCAAAAGAATTCCTTCTCCAGTTGTTCCAAGGTATTTCGAAGCCTTATTGGAATTAATTGATGTAAGAAGAAAGGCGCTGGCTGAATTGCGGGAGAAAAATAAATTCCCGGAGGATCTGATCAAAAATGTGGAGAAAGGGATTGATCATGAAGAGGCCCGTCTGAGGATGCAGGTGAAGACTGATAAGAGTGAGCCGTGAATCGTGAGTTGTGAGTCTGAGTTGTGAGTTGTGAGTGAGTTGTGAGTTGAGTTGTGAATAGTACGTTTGAGTATCGTACTTTGTTAGTCATTTTCTTACGCTCTTACGCTCTTACGCTAACCTCCATCCAATGAAAATTTCATCCCTTTGTTTTATTGTCCTTGCTGTAACCAGCTTATCATGTCAGCGCTATTTGTATAAAGATTACAACAAGGAAAAAATAAAGGCCCTGTATGATGTCAGCCTTGATCGAACCAGTGATATCAATAAAGAAAATTTAGCTTCTGATCTATTGTCTGTAAGCATTGACAGCTCCCATCTCAAGTGGAAGTATCAGTCAGGCAGGACATACGTATTAGTTGCCATGTGGAAAAAAGCGTCGGACACAATGTATTATAAAAATGATTGCACTACAGGGTACTACAATACGCGCAATCGATACAATTTTGTGACTGTCGTGCCGCAATTAAAAAACCTGTGCCGCGAGAATAATTTCGGCGTAAAGGAAGGTGTGAATTTACGATTGGAACAATTGCTGGGTTTACCGGCAGGCTCCGATAAAAATTATTTTGTTGAAGCATGGGTAGAGCCCGGAAATTTAATCAGGCCATGCAGAGATACTGAAATCACAGACCGGACTTGTGGTAGAATTGAAACTGATTCTACTTCTCAGGAATATAAAGCTTACGTCAATTGGTTAAATACCGGTAATGCCGGATATCCTTTCACACAACTAGGGTACACTTATGACTGGAACAAATTGAAGAGATCCCATGAAGGCTTGAGTGAATTCCTGATTGACAAACAAAGCAATGTGATCATTCAGGATTTTGTAGAGACTTGTGATTATTGTTATGTAAGGAAAATAAAAAAGCATGAAATCACTTCAAGGAAATAATATTCGTAAACGTTTGTAAACGTTTACTTACGTTTTATAAACGACTTGTACCCTTGGGAGGAATATTTTTGAAACAAGGTTATAAATTTATTCATCATGCCGGTTTTAAAAATATTTATTCATTTTATTTGGTCTACAAAGAATCGAGCACCCTATCTCATAAGGCCTGACATAAGGGAACAGACCTGGGATCATATTAGAATCAATGCAAAATTGAAAAATATATCATTATTGGGTGTTAGTGGACATAGTGATCATTGTCATTGTTTATTTTCAATGGGTAATGATCAGATGATTAGCAAAATTATACAACTTATCAAAGGGGAAAGTTCATATTGGATAAATAAAAGTGGACTTATTTTAAATGACTTTGGGAAGGATAAATTTGATTGGCAGGATGATTATTTTGGTGAAACAGTGTCTCCCCATTTAATCCCTTCA
>JBDSPM010000201.1:0-3338 GCA_039930325.1 Saprospiraceae bacterium | reverse complement strand
GCATTATTTGAACTTGTTCAAAATGAGTCGAAGTGTCTCCCCTGTTTTTCTGCACCATCGTGTACGAAAATCCTGGGGCTTCAAAGCAATGATTATTGAGCCTTTTCACTTTTCACTTTTCACTCTTCACTCTTCACTCTTCACTCTTCACTCTTCACTCTTCACTCTTCTCTTTTCACTCTTCACTTTCTACCAATCCCAGATGACTACACTCCAATCCTCGTCGTCAGGGGCTGTATAAATGAAGACTTCGGCAAATCCAACGCGCTGGTGGGCTTTCAGGGATCTGACGTTTCGGCACGAAATTTCTGTAATTGCAAAATCGTACGATTTTTTATACTTCTCTCTGAATAATTTATAGCATTCGTCAAGAATTCCCTGGCCCCTATATGATTTATCCACACAGGCCTGGCCTACGATGATGTAATTGAACAGTGAGACAGGTTTTCCCAGGTAAAGAATCTTTTCAAATATTTCGAACATTGGAAAAAGAATTGGAAGATCATTTTTTGAATTCGCAGTCATCGCTAACGTGTATGCAATGACGTTTTCTTCATCCTTGCAAATGATATGTTGCTCGAAGGCATTCATTTTTTTCAGGGCTTCGAGGTTGTGCACTACAGTTACAAAGCCTTGCGTTTTTATTTCTTCTGTTGTAAGATGAGATGATGTGTTTTGCTCTTGCAGGTTCAGTATGGCAAGTAAGTCTTCATCTGTTTTGGCGGTCGTATACGTAAATGAGGACATTTATGATAATAAATCTGATAATCGAGCCTGAAGCATTTTCTTTACATCTGGCCATTCATTTTCAAGGATGCTAAAATAAGCTGAACTCCGATAGGATCCATCATCTTTCAGCATGTGCTCACGCAGGACGCCTTCATATACTCCGCCGATTTTTTCAATCGCCTTACGAGACCGTATATTATTGTGTTGCGTTTTCAATTGCACCCGGTGCGAATACAATACTTCAAAACAGAAAGTCAGCAGGGTAAGCTTGCAATCTGTATTGATGGTCGTGGCCCAATATTCCGGCAGGAGCCAGGTACCACCAATCTCTAATCTTTTGTCATAGGGAACAATATCCAGGAATCGGGTTGAACCTATTATTTTTTGGGTATGCCTGTGCACGATCACAAAAGGATAATCATTTCCACTATCACGAAGCGCCAGAGTAGTTAAATATGTTTTTTCAAATCTTTCTCTTTCCGACCAATCGCCTGGATAAAATTCCCAGATACGCTTATCAGATGCAGCGGAATGCAATGCATCAAAGTGATGTAATTCCAGGGGAACGAGCTGAATAACTTCGCCTGTCAAAGTCGTAGGGTGTACAATCCAGGGTTTCGACATAGTACCTAATTAGCCTCTAATTTCACGAATTAACACGAATTATAATACTCGTACCTGAAAACTCATTATGAAAAAATGATTGCCTCTATATTTTATCGAATTTTGAGCGAATTATACATCAAACTATAGGTTGGCGTAAGTAATTTATATTTTTCTGCTTGCCTCATGATATAGCCGCTTAGTGATTCCAGCTCAGTGAGTTTGCCTTTTTTAAAATCACTATGCATGGATGATGTGGAATCTCCGGGTAATGCAGCCATCCTGTCTATTGTCATCTGATATAGATTTTTGGGTAAGGTAATTTTGTTTTTCTCAGCTATGGTTTTCAATTCGGATAACAAGGCGTGCAAAAGGTTTTTTTTCTCTGCATCAGCTAAAATATCTCCTATGCTGCAATCGCGGTAGGATGTCAATGTAGCAATAGGGGAGATGAATGCATATTTTTCCCAAATGACCTGCCTGATATTATCGGAAAGTATGGCTTCAATTCCTGCTTTTTGAAAAATATCAAGGAAGATCAATAACCGGGGATCCTCATTATTCTCTAATCCAAAAAAAAGTCTGCTGATATTGCCGGTTTCCATCACTACGCCGGGATCTGTAAGTCGGGCCACAATGTAGGCACACCCATCCAAAACTTTATTGCCCGGTAATAAATTCAAAATGAATTCACGGGTATCAACACCATTGAGCAAAGGCAAGATGATAGTTCGCTCATCAATGCATGGATAACATTGTTTGAGATTGTCCTCAAGGTCATAACGCTTAGTACAGCACATCAGTAAATCTACAATACCAATCTTATTGGTATCGGATGTGGTCAAGGAAGGATAAGCTGTAAAATTTCCATTAGAGGTAAGAAGCTGAAGTCCGTTTTTCTGTATAGCCTTAGCATTGTCACCCTTTGCTATGAATATGATCTCAATATCATCAGAGGACTCATAACGGCTGGCAAGGAGACCACCGAAAAAGCCTCCTAAACCTCCGATGCCGGATATTGCTATTTTCATAGAGTTGACATTGTGATGATGGTGGTAAAAGTATTGGAATATGGGAGGATAATGTGGTGTTTTTACGCCAATTAGCAGGTGATATACGGCAATAACCAGATATTTCAATTTCCTGTTATATTTGCAATCCGGTAGTAAAAATGACTTCGTAGCTCAGCTGGTAGAGCAGATGACTCTTAATCATCGGGTCCAGGGTTCGAATCCCTGCGAGGTCACCCAATAATGACAGGGCTCGTAGCCCATTTTTTGTTTTTCCAATTTCATCTATTCCGGCACATTTCCGACACAATCCCTTTCAAAAGAGGATTTGGCCCAAAATCATTCTTAAAATTTAACTTCTGGGTCAATGGTATTGATCGCCTTCTGTTCTGAAGATTTATCATTACTCCAGTCACAAGATGATAGTATTAGGTTCAGGTAGAATCAGTAAGCTTGAAACTGTTTTTTTAATAGCGAATATCTGACAAGAATTTTTCCGGAAATTGATAAGGGGGGGGTAAGGAAAAAAGGACCGTGCGCATTCCTCAGCGCGGGGTATTATTTTCTAAAAGCAGGTATTTCTCCGAATGATAATCCAGGTTATTACTTTCAATCCCTATAGGAAAAATCCCTAGTATAACGGTAACTGGTTCAGATTTTCCTTTATCACCTATATTAGTGGATGATTACAAATTTCTTTACAACCATCACTCTCTCATCATGGACGTTCAAAAAATATATTCCATCGTATAAGTTCCTAACATCAACTTCAAGTTTTTTCCAAGGATTCCAGTTTCCATGAAGGATAACATCGCCCACTGAATTGAGTATAGATACTTGCAATTCATTTTCTCTCCGAAAAGCTGGATCAATTTGAATAATTACAAAATCACGTGCGGGATTGGGTGACAATGTAATAACCGATTGAGTCATTTCTGTTGCTTCCTGTAAGGCCGAAAGGAGCTCACAATCAAGAGAATCACCTTCACAAAAATA
>JBDSPM010000200.1:0-4728 GCA_039930325.1 Saprospiraceae bacterium | reverse complement strand
TACATCCTTATCAGGAGCTTCAAGAGATTATGCTGAAAGCTCCTCCAATACGTCCTTTGCTTTTTTGCTTGCACTCGTGCTTATCTTTCTCGTACTCGCTGCACAATTTGAAAGCTTTATTGATCCGATCATCATTATGATCACCGTGCCACTCGCGCTTGCGGGAGCGGTCTTAAGCATGTACTTCTTTCATCAAACACTTAATATTTTTTCACAAATAGGTATCATCATGCTGATCGGCCTCGTGACGAAAAACGGAATATTGATTGTGGAGTTTGCTAATCAAAAACGAAGGCATGGTGAAAGTAAAGTTCCGGCCGCCATTGATGCGGCGGTAGCAAGATTGAGACCCATACTCATGACTACATTAGCCACCACACTGGGTGCACTACCCATTGCTTTGGCATTTGGGTCTGGCGGACGCAGCCGGGTTCCTCTTGGAATTGTAATCGTAGGAGGGATGTTGTTTGCTCTGGTGCTGACCTTATTTGTCGTGCCGGCGTTGTATTCCTATTTGTCCTCTAAAAAAAGTGCGGATAAGTTTGAGGCACAATTAACAAAGGATGATATTGCGGAAGGCATACTGTAAAAAAAGTAGTGGCTTATGAAATCAAAGTTTTTCTGTCAAGCATAATATGATGAGGCTATATTTAAAAAGATGCGTTATTGGGGTAATTGTATTTATGGGTGCAATTCATTTGTACTCTCAACCGGTTTTGACATTGGATGATGCTATCGCCGGAGCTCTCAGAAACAATTATGATATTATTCTGGCGAAAAATGATTCTGCCGTAGCTGTGCTGGATTATGAATACAGAAATGCGGTTTTTCTTCCCCGGATAAATGGGGCACTGGGAACGAATTGGACCAACAACAATCAAAAACAAAAATTCACTTCCGGAAATGATCGCGAGGGAAATGTAGCCACAAACAATCTCAATGCTTCTGTCAATTTAAACTGGACTCTTTTTGATGGCTTAAAAATGTTTGCTACAAGAAAAAAGGCAGAGGAATATATTGCAAGAGGCGAGTTAGAAATAAAAAACCAGGTGATCAACACGGTTGCACAGGTGGTCAATACGTACTATGATATAGTCAGGCAAAAGCAACAATTAAAGGCGGCAGAAGAACAAATGAGCATCAGCCAGACACGGGTGGACCTTGCTCAGCGAAAATTAGAAATCGGTGTTGGTGCCAAACCTGAATTATTACAAAGCAAGGTGGATCTGAATGCACAAAAGGCAGCACAGCTTCAGCAGCAGACTATCATCCTTCAATTGAAAGAAGTGCTCAATCATCTGATCAATCCTTTGTTATCGAATGAGGAGTCCACTTCCGGACAAGTAGGGTATGAAGTCAGTGACTCTATTCCCATTAATACCATGATCGCACTTGATGAAATACAGGCTGGCCTGGTAAACGGAAGTCCTTTGCTTGCTCTTGCACAGAAAGATGTTGAGATCGCAGGGCTTGAGCTAAAAGAAATCAAAGCGGACAGGTATCCAATTGTTGAATTCAACGGGGCGTATAATTTCTCCAGAACGAATAATAATATTGCCCTAAATCCGGCGCTTCCAATTTTCAATCGTAATCGCGGTTTTAATTATGGATTTACGGCGGCCATTCCTATTCTTAATTACAGGAATACAAACCGGCTGATACATCAGGCCGAGCTGAATATTGGATTTCAACGATCACTCTATGACAATCAGAAAGCGCTATTACATCTTGATGTCGTAAATGCGTACCATGACTATGATTTGCAAAAAAAATCTCTGGCGCTTGAAGAGGATAATATTCTTCTTGCGAAAGAAAATGTGAGTATTGTTCTTCAGCTTTACAAGCTTGGCTCATCGACCTATCTGCAGCTTCGTGAAGCGCAAAAGAGTCTTGAGGATGCTTACAACCGGTTAATTTCGGCAAGGTATAATACCAAATTGTCGGAGACGGAATTGTTGAGATTAAAAGGAGAGATTGTGAAGTGACTTCGACCGTTGGCCGCGGCCAACATGCTCAGTCACCTCATGAAGTTCGAAAAGAGAAGACTGCGAAATATTCAATAAGAATGAATGGAGTAACATGCTCAGTCACCTCAAGAAGTTCGAAAAGAGAAGACTGCGAAGTATTCAATAAGAATGAATGGAGTAACATGCTCAGTCACCTCATGAGGTTCAAGAGGGGAAATGTATAGTGCGTCCGGCATCTGGCATCCAATCATCTGAATGGATACCGGATTTAAGGATACCGGACTCGTAACGCAATATCCATTTAGGACTACGTTGAAGGAGCAACAAATTATATTTAGTGCGTCCGGCATCTGGCATCCGGTATCCTATCATCTGGTATCCAGAAGTTATTCTGTTTCCATCCTCCTTTTGGCTTCAATGCACCAGAGCAATTCATTGATAAAGCCGGATGCAAGTTTCTCAGTTAATGGTTTATCGGAAGGAATACCGGATTCGTCATATGCGTGTTGAACTTTAGGCACATGAAATCTTGCCGGTATCGTCCAGGACCGGAGCTTCCAGAGTGACCACTGGACTGAAATGATGACTTGAGTACCTGCAAAATCTCCATCGGATGCAGTGGCAATTGCAATTGGCTTGCGACGCCATTCTGTTTCAAGTAAATCAATTACATTTTTCAGTGCGGCAGGGTATCCGCCATTGTATTCCGGCGTCACGATGAGAACACCATCGGCACTTTTAATTTTGTCAGCAAAATCAAGCATTTCAGGCGTCGGATTTTCCTGGTGATGAAGGCGCTCATCGAAAAGTGGAAAATTGTATTCCTTCAAATCCAGTATTTCCGCAGTGGCCAGTTTTTTTACTTCGACAAAATTTTTAAAGAATAACGCGACACGATGACTATTTCTTCCTCTTCGGATACTAGCTGAGATGATGGCAATATGAGGCATGTGTAAAAGCGTAAGAGTGTAAGAACGTGAGAAAATGGAGAATTGAAGGTTAACAATATATTTCTATAGTAAAAATACATATTACATCATTGTAATACTCAGGTATGATTATTATTGTTTTTGAGAAGCATTTCAAATCCCCCGTTTCAAAAGAATGGTTGGTTCAACCACAACCTTTATGTAAATTTCACCCTTTAAAACAAGGCAACCCATTTCAAAATAAAAACAAAAAATACGATCGATGAAAAAATTTTTTCTCTTCTGGCTAACGGTGTTCACAATTGGGCAGCTTGCAGCGCAATTTCCTGTCAACGGAACGATTACCAACGAAGCGGGAAATCCGCTTGTCGGAGTCAACGTTTCAGAAAAAGGTACAATCAAAGGTGCTGTGTCCGATTATAATGGTATGTATCACCTTACAATTGCGGATGGAAATGCGACATTGATATTTAGCTACGTAGGATATGAAACCCAGGAGGTAGGTGTAAACGGTACTTCGGAAATCAATCTGCATATGACAGAGGGCGTTTCTCTCGGAGAGGTGCAGATCGTGGGATCAAGGAGCTACAAAAGATCTATTACGGATTCACCTGTCCCGGTCGATATCATTGATGTAGCTGATCTTGCCTCCAGCAATGGAAAGGCAGAAATCAACCAGATACTTGAATATGCAGCACCTTCATTCAATGCATCTAAACAATCAGGATCAGACGGTGCAGATCATATCGATCCTGCCTCGTTGCGCGGACTAGGGCCGGATCAGACATTGGTATTGATCAATGGAAAGAGGCGGCATCAGTCCTCTCTCATCAATGTATTTGGCACGAGAGGACGCGGAAATACGGGAACAGATCTGAATGCAATTCCTGCATCAGCTATCAAACGAATAGAAATACTTCGGGATGGCTCATCCGCTCAGTATGGTTCTGACGCTATAGCAGGTGTCATGAATATTGTATTGAATGATCAGACTGAAGGTCTTTCAGGGGGCCTTACTTACGGGGCATATAGCACAAGTGTCGGAGAAGGATATGCTGAACAAGCAGGTGATGTAGTATACAATGTAAATGGCGAAAACAGGCTGGATAGTGTCAAAAAAAGTTTTGATGGCAATACGGTAAAGCTCGATTTAAACTACGGGCTTCCTTTAGGTTCCAACGGAGGGTTTGCCAATTTTACAACTGAGTATTTATCCAAAGGCAGGACGCTGAGACCAGGATGGTCATGGCGTAAAGGGTATGGCAGTGCTGCCATTGATGGATTTAATTTTATGATCAACAGTGCAATTCCTATTGGTGAAACGACCGAACTATATGCTTTCGGTGGCCGCAATTTCCGCGACACAGATGCATTTGCATTTTCAAGAAGCAGCTTTGCTGACGGTGACAACAGAGCGGTACCGAGCTTATATCCACATGGATTTACTCCACATATCACCTCCATCATTACAGACGTATCTGCTTCTGGAGGAATCCGCCATACCATGCCGAATGGATGGAAAGTTGATTTAAGCAACACCTATGGTAAAAATCTTTTTCACTATTATATCAAGGGGACCAACAATGCTTCGCTGGGTAGTGCATCACCTACCGATTTTGATGCAGGCGGTCATAGCTTGTCCATGAATGTGACAGCCCTTGATTTCTCAAAATATTTTAATGAGATTGCTTCGGGATTCAACCTGGCCTATGGACTTGAATACAGGACAGAAAACTTCCGGATATTTTCAGGTGAGGAAGCTTCCTATGCCGTTTATGATTCTACGGGTCGGGCTATCACTGATCCTGCTAACCAGGTTGTGGCCACGGATG
>JBDSPM010000199.1:0-5017 GCA_039930325.1 Saprospiraceae bacterium | reverse complement strand
AAACAGAACAGTGCATCTTTGCAGACATCATGTTTCTTGAGCCTTCATTTCATACACAACGCAGGGGATGGATAGAAGTTATCTGTGGCTCCATGTTTTCAGGAAAAACAGAAGAACTGATCCGGCGCCTCAAAAGGGCCAAAATCGCTGATCAATCAGTTGAAATTTTCAAGCCCGTCCAGGATACCCGTTACAGCGTCAATGATGTAGTGAGTCACGACGCCCATGTCATAGCTTCCCGCCCCGTAGCCTCTGCTGAAGAAATTCTGTCTGTGGCTCAGGATGTACTTGTGATCGGTATTGATGAAGCCCAGTTTTTTGATGAAAAATTACCTTTCGTTTGTGAGGAGCTTGCCTTACGCGGACATCGCGTGATCGTCGCAGGACTTGATACCGATTTCAGAGGCCGGCCTTTTGGTCCGATACCGGATCTTCTGGCGATTGCAGAATACATCACCAAACTTCACGCCATTTGTCATCATTGCGGAAATCTTGCAACACACACGTACCGATTGTCTGACGATTCAGAAACTGTCGTACTGGGTGAAAGAAACATCTATGAAGCAAGATGCCGCTATTGTTTCAATCTTGGCAATATACTGGACCTTAGGATAAAGAATCAAAAATCGTAAATCGTAAATCGTAAATTCAATATGGCCTCCTCAAAGCCAATCCAAATTGCACTTATTTCAGTATACCATAAAGAGGGCCTTGACGAAATCATCCATCTCCTTCAAAAAAACAAAGTCACAATCTATAGCACAGGTGGTACGCTTGATTACATCAGATCACTCGGAATGGAGGCTATTGCAGTTGAAGACCTAACAGGATATCCCTCTATTCTCGATGGAAGGGTGAAGACGCTCCATCCCAAAATATTCGGAGGCATTCTGGCTCGCCGTGAAGAAAGCCACCTGGCACAACTTGAACAGTACGATATTCCTCCCATCGATCTCGTAATCGTCGACCTCTACCCTTTCGAAGAAACAGTTCGCACTACGAAGGATGAAGAAGACATTATTGAAAAAATTGACATTGGGGGTATTTCACTGATACGGGCAGCAGCAAAAAATTATGACGACGTTCTGATCATTGCTTCCCGCGAAGAGTATACATCCTTACAGGAATTACTCATTTCGAAAGGTGCGAATTCAGATTTCGAAGACCGCAAGTATTTTGCTACCCGGGCTTTCAATGTCACCTCACACTACGACAAAAACATTTATGACTATTTCAATCGGGATGGTAATGATGTAAGCCTTAAAATTTCGATGGTGCATCCGACTCCTTTGCGCTATGGTGAAAATCCTCATCAGCAAGGTGTTTATTTTGGCGAGCCCAATGCTTCATTTCAAAAGCTCAGTGGTAAAGAATTGTCATACAATAATCTGGTTGATGTAGATGCCGCGATTCAACTCATGTATGAATTTCGTAATTACGCACCTACGTTTGCTATACTGAAACATACGAATGCATGCGGTGTCGCTTCCAGGCCTGCTATTCTTGAAGCATGGGAATCTGCCTTAGCCGCCGATCCCATTTCTGCCTTCGGAGGTGTATTGATCTGCAACAGCACGATGGATGCAGTCACTGCTAAAGAAATAAATGATATTTTTTACGAAGTCCTGATTGCTCCTGATTTTTCAGAAGATGCATTGGCAATACTAACCGCAAAGAGAAATCGCATTCTACTCAAACTAAATCATTATCCACAAACACGTCGCCAGGTAAAATCCCTGCTCGATGGATTTGTAGTTCAGGATATGGATACCAAAACCGAAAATTTGTCAGATCTAAAATTCGTTACGAATCGCCACCCTTATTCAGAACAAATTGATGATCTCCTTTTTGCAAATAAAGTTGTCAAGCATCTTAAATCAAATGGTATCGCTTTAGTAAAAAATGCCCAATTAATTGCTATGGGTTGCGGTCAAACATCCAGAGTTGATGCACTCAAACAAGCCATTGCAAAAGCATTGAATTTCGGTTTCACACTTGAAGGAGCTGTTATGGCTTCGGAGGCTTTTTTTCCATTCTCCGATTGCGTAGAAATTGCATATGAAGCAGGCATCAAAGCAGTCATTCAGCCCGGTGGCTCTATAAAAGACCAGGAAAGCATCGACTTTTGCGATTCTGTTGACATGGCTATGGTGATGACAGGATTCAGACATTTTAAACATTGAAGGAAGGCTGAGGCTGAGGCTAAGGCAAAGGCTAAGGCTGAGGAGACGGCTAATGAATGAACCCTTGCGAGATCGGGGCAAAAGGTCGGTAACAAAAAAGAAGAAAATAAATCTCACTTGCCCCACCGGGGCAAAAGGTCGGTAACAAAAAAGAAGAAAATAAATCTCACTTGCCCCATCGGGGCAAAACAAGCGTGGCAGTAACTCCAGTGAAAAATGTCATCAAACATGAAATCAATAATAGCAGTTTCACAACCCGTTTCGAGGTAAAGAACAAATTAGTAAATCGTAAATCCAATGGTTCAACCATCGTAAATCCAAAATCGTAAATCCAAAATCGTAAATGTTTCTAACTATCGACCATGGAAATTCCCGTACCAAATGCGCAGTCTTTGACGCGCAGGGAATCTTAATTCATCTCCAGGTTTTCTCGGGCGATGCCTTTACACAAGTCATCGATTGGATAAAGAACAAAGATGTGACCCATGGCATTATCTCTTCGACAGGGAAGGAATTTGACAGCACCCAATTAAATCTAAAAGGCACCCTGATAGAATTAAGTCATGAAACCCCGCTGCCAATTGAAATTATTTATTCAACGCCTGCAACACTTGGACAAGACCGCATAGCTGCAGCTTGCGGTGCTCATGCATTACATCCGGGTAAAAATTGTCTCACGGTCGACGCCGGCACCTGTATGACGATTGATTTGATATTGGCTTCAGGAATTTACCTCGGTGGCAATATTGCTCCGGGTCTTCACTTGCGTCTCACAGCTATGCATGAAAAGACTGCACGCCTTCCACTCACAGAACCCGGATGGCCCTCACTTCCATTTGGTGATTCGACATTGCATGCATTGCAGAATGGCGCCTGCCTCGGGATGATACTCGAAATCGAAGGATATTTAAATCTGGCCTGCAGAGCATATGGCGACGTTTCTGTCGTTATTACGGGTGGAGATTCGGCTTTTTTGGCTGGTAAGCTGGAAAGTCGGATATTTGTCGAACCCGAATTGGTCACACAAGGCCTTTTCAAAATCTTATCCTTTAATGTTAAGCAAACACGTTAACCTACTGTTCATCAGCCTATTGGTTATTATTTCTATCACGTTAGCCAGTTCTCAGGCCAAAGACAATTCACCCTTTTCACAATTCGGTTTGGGCGATTTTATAGACTCAGATATGCCCGGAAGTCATGCGATGGGTGGTATGAGCTCTGCATATCATGATTTTTTTGAAGCTAATCTGGAAAATCCCGCATCACTTGGATTTATCCAGTATACCAGTCTTCAGATGGGATTCTATGCAAAAAGGGCTGCAGTTAAAAGACTGGATCAAAAGCAAACGGTCTGGAGTGGCAATCTCGATCATCTCAGCATTAATATTCCTTTGATCAATCCACTCAATGAAGCTCTCGAGCGGCGTGAAACGGAGTTTTCATGGGGCACAAGTGTTTCTCTCCGTCCCTATACACAGGTGGGTTATTTTATTCGTATTAATGATAACATCGATTCCATTGGAGAGGTCCAAAGAAGTTTCACAGGATCAGGTGGCCTTTACCAAATCACCTGGGGCAATGGGATCAAATATAAAAATCTGGCTGCAGGAATTAATCTCACCTATCTCTATGGCAAGCAATCCTTCAAAGAAGAAACGATCTTCGCCGATCTGGGAAATGCATATATAAATGAATTCGAAAATACGGATGCGTATAAAGGTTTTCAGTACCGGGTAGGTTTACAATATGAGCATCCTTTTGATCTTGCAGAAGCGAGGAAAAATGGAGACAATCCATCACGCCTGCTCACCTTAGGTTTTTTTGCAAGTGGAAAAGCATCCCTGAAAACAAAATCAGATATCAGCCAGATCGCTATCAATTCACTTATATCGGATCGTGATACGGCTCTCTTCGTACAGGATGTTTCGGGCAATGTCAATCTACCCGGAAACTGGGGAGCAGGAATTATGTACAGGCATTCCGGTGATTATAGAATTGGCATCGATTACCAGGGTGCTTCATGGAGTTCGTATACAAATGATGCTAATCCTGATACTTTCAAAGACACGTACAGGATTGGCGGTGGCATAGCATGGATCCCGGATGCAAACTCAATCACTTCGTATTTCAAAAGAGTTGAGTATCGCGCAGGCTTTTATTCGATGTCAGATCCAAGAGTGATCGAAGGAAGCCAGGTAAAAGCAACCGCAGTTACGATCGGTGGCGGCTTCCCATTAATTCTTCAGCGGAATATCGCCTGGATCCAATTAGGTATCGATGTAGGTAAACGAACAGGTGGTAGCAGACTAAGTGAAAATTTCATCCGTGGAAATGTAGGCATCATCTTAAACGATAATTCCTGGTTCATAAAAGGAAAATATAATTGATAAATTCCAGTCTAATTCTGAATGCCAATTTATGATTACTGAAAGCTGATTCGCGTTTTCCTCAGCCTTCGCCTTAGCCTTAGCCTTATTTTTTACTAATCACCTCAAAATTCGTACTCGCCACACTTCCATACTCATCCTGCAAAACCAATTGATGCATTCCCGGTGTCGGGTCAATTTCAATCTGGTTGAATTCTTTTGTTTTTCCTAAATAATGTTTATCAAGGGTCCAGTAAATATACGCCGTGTCGGATCTGTGAACAGCTGAAAAAACCGCTTTTGATTTTTTATGATCCCATTCATAGGGTATATAAATCTTTGAGCCACTGCGAGGATAAATAATGGCAATATCCTGGTGCGAATGTTGATTTGCAAAGCAATCAGGTGACAAAGGTGGCACGGTCTGATACGAAGGATTATAACGCTTATAATAATTCTCGGCAAGCG
>JBDSPM010000198.1:0-2844 GCA_039930325.1 Saprospiraceae bacterium | reverse complement strand
CTGATCTAATACAGACATGTTGCCCTGTGAAAGGGACAGAATGAGTGCGTCGGCAGTTTTGTTTTCCTTCTCCATGACATGCAGCCCTGAGGGATGGAAGGAGGGATGTACTATTGCTTCCGATCTCATGGCTGAGATACATTAGTCTTCCTTGCTCCGGATGGGTGCACCGTATTGAGGGAGATTTTAAGGAAAAGTAATGAATTATTACTGTTTATAAAACCGTTGCTGCCGTTTAACCCGCAAATACTCATGGGATGAAAGGATTAATCTGCTTTTAAATTGGTCATTTCATCTATTGGAAAATTTGTCTGCAGTGGTCTGCCAGGCAAAGTCCTTCCAATGATCATTATAACCTGGTAAAATCTTTTGCCCGGATCAAGAACGCGTTCGTGCGCCGGGGACTGTCCTTTCCAGGTGAAGTTGATTTGTGGGAATCTGGGCATGGTGGCGAGGTTCATGAGCAGGATCAATACAGGTTTCATGTTTCACTCTTTTTACTTCGACTGTTTATACCTGTAGTTGGACAATCTTAGCATTGATGAAGCATTTTTTTGGGAGACAGCTCACTCGGTTCGCTTTGATCAGTGAGACGAAGAAGAGATGGGGTCGCTTTCAGCGTTACAGATATGCCGCTCCCATGGAGCTTAAAAAAAGAATGCACAGTTGGGGGAAAAGATTGCAAAGGGCAGTTGGGGGAAAGGTCGCAGGGGTAAATGGGGGGAATAGATTGCAGACGTGGTAAAAATCTAAAAGGTCGCAGGGGAAGAGAGGGGGAAAGATTGCAGGGGCAAGCCCTGCAAGTACTGTTCCAAGCTCAGAAAATAAAAATCTGTGTAACGTTGGGGCTTGCCCCCAACGGGGTAAAAATCAATTCGCGCAATGCGGAGGGCAGGGCCTTACGGATTCTTTGTGATCCGTATAGGAGCAGCGGAAAGTTGTTGATATTCCCTGATTGGTAATGGATCCACGTAAATGCGTATAGTGAAATTTTATATCCTTTACCTTTTGGCCATCGGGTGATTTGGTTTCAATTTCCTCAACAAGTTTGTCCATGCTGAAAAGATTCAGTGTGTCCCTGCCAGCGCCTTGTTTCAGCCCCACATAAAAATTATCATTCATTGTTGAGGCTTTTCCAAAAGAATGATGAATATAATATCCTTTATATGCCGGGGCATGAGCCGGGTCAGTATCATACAGGTTAGCGACCCACCGATCAATAATAGTTTTATCGAGGCCTGTCCATCGCTCACCCATGGTATTGTAGGAAAAACAGACAGGCGCATTGTTCTCAAGGACATAATTATATTCCACCTTGCAACTATCATCGTTGATACGGGTTAGCTTTTGATTAGTGAGGATGATGTAAAGCGTGAGGATGTTGCCTGTTTCGTAGGGTTTTGCAAATCCGATCATAAGTCCGCAGGTATCGCCGGGCTGACTTAGCCTCGCTATTGAAATATTGGGTTCAGCATCAGTTTCACTGGTCAAATAATACGATACCTGAAAAAATGGATTTGGGTTAATCACATTGCCGGTTTCTCCTTTCACATAAATCGCATATTGCTGGTTAAAAGCAGCAATTTGTTTTTTAAATTCTGCCTCATCATCCCGACTTAATTCTACAAGACCAGCAGAGAATTTGCAGTCTGCAGAATTCAAGGTAGTTAATGAATGTTTTTTTGCACAGGAAAGGCAGAGCACAAATGCAAGGAATATATACAGAGTAGTAAAATACTCTTTAAGCGGTTGGGTTTTAAAAGATTGTTTCATCATTCCTGTTTAAATTAATTTTTATCCTGGTATATCTTCCCCCACCGCTACACTCATATCAATCTCTCCAAATTTCATCGGTCCTCCCGCAAGTATTTCGACTGATGCCTGATCAGCATACTTAAGGAAATTGCGGTGAAAGGATTGGGCGAGGGTAATGGCCTTGCGCCTGTATGCTTCCGGATCTTTCCACGTCTGAATAGGATTAAGCATGTTTTGATCAGAAATACCATAACATGACATCGGCATGGCCAGGTTAAATATTTCATGTGTCTTATACCGGACATGATTTAGATTTCCTTCTAGCGCCGCAGCAATCATTGCACGGGTATTGGACAGCTTAATACGGCTTCCTACCCCATACGCACCACCTGACCATCCTGTATTGACAAGCCAGACATCTACTTTATGCTTACGCATCATTTCGCCCAGCATAGTCGCGTATGTAGTCGGGTGTAATGGAAGGAATGGCGCTCCGAAACATGCAGAAAAAGTAGCCTGCGGTTCAGTTACGCCCGCTTCTGTCCCGGCTACCTTCGCAGTGTAGCCTGATATAAAGTGATACATCGCCTGTGAAGGTGACAACTTGCTGATCGGAGGTAATACGCCAAATGCATCTGCCGTAAGAAAGAAAATGTTCCTTGGGTGTCCGGCAATTGATCCGGGCATCAAATTCTGAATGTGATACAATGGATAAGAAACCCTGGTGTTTTCTGTCACTGAAATATCAGTGTAATTAACGCTGCGTGAACCGGGGTAAAAACGAACATTTTCAAGAATTGCACCGTGTTTGATGGCTCTGAATATATCTGGTTCCTTTTCTTCGGTGAGGTCAACACATTTTGCATAACAGCCTCCTTCAAAATTAAATACCCCTTCATCAGACCAGCCGTGCTCGTCGTCCCCGATGAGCAATCGGGCTGGATCTGCACTTAAGGTTGTCTTGCCTGTACCTGAGAGACCGAAGAAGATCGCAGTATCTCCATACTTGCCCACATTGGCAGAACAATGCATTGATAATGTTTTCTCCTCTTGCGGCAATAAATAATTCAGGACACTGAATATTAGTCC
>JBDSPM010000197.1:0-9896 GCA_039930325.1 Saprospiraceae bacterium | reverse complement strand
CCTTGTACTTGTTGTAGACGTTGGTCTGGGCGGCGAAGCTGCGGAAACCGCTCGAGATGTAGAGGTTGAGGCCATTGGCGGCGGCATAGCTTCTTTCGCCACAGCACAAACAGGACGTCGTGATTTTCTAAAATATCTGGGATTTAGCATCAGCGCTGCCACTATTGCCGCCAGCTGTGAAATTCCTCTCAAGCGCGCTATTCCTTTTGTCACCAAACCAGATGATTTAGTTCCGGGAATTGCTAACTACTATGCAACATCCTATGTGGCAGGTGGTGACTATTGCAGTATCCTCGTGAAGACGAGAGAAGGACGTCCTATCAAAGTTGAGGGAAATCCTCTATCATCTGTTTCCTCAGGCGGTACATCTGCCCGCGCTCAGGCTTCTGTTTTGAGCTTGTATGATGTACACAGGCTTCGAAGTCCACAGATTAAAAACGGCGATGGAAAATTCGACGTTGCTACCTGGAGCCAGATTGATGACATGGTTTCAGCCACGTTGAAGCCTGAAAGCAGGATAGCGATTGTTTCACATTCTATACTCAGTCCTACTGAAAAAAATGTCTTAAAAGAATTCCAGGCTAAGTATCCCAATACCAGGCTTGCTGTGTATGACCCGGTTTCTTCGGCCGCCCTGCTGAAAGCCAACGAATCTATGTATGGAGTCGCTATGGTTCCCGGTTATAATTTTGAAAAAGCAAAAGTAATCGTGAGTGTTCAGGCAGACTTTTTAGGTACATGGATTTCGCCTGTTCAATTTGCACATGCATATTCTAAAAACAGGAAGATTAAAGATGTCTCGAAGGCCAGGATGTCAAGACATATCCAGATTGAAAGCTACATGTCTCTTTCGGGAACCAATGCTGACAATAGAATAAGAATCAGGCCTAGTGAATCAGGAGCAGTTTTAGCAAGACTTTATAATAAAATCGCTTCCGGAAAAGGTGAAACTGCTGTCAATGCCCCTTCTCTGAAAAGTTCGGTTGGTGCTGCCATTGATAAAACCGCAGACGAATTGATGAAATCTCCAGGAGAATCTTTGGTGATTTGTGGCACAAACAGTATAGCTGATCAGGCATTGGTATGCGCCATCAATCACATGCTTGGCAACGAAGGCTCTACTGTCAACCTTGAGCAATATTCCTATCAGCGCCAGGGAGATGAAAGTAAAGTAAGTGCACTCATCGCATCGATGAATAATAGCGAAATAGACATGCTCATTGTGTATGGGTGTAATCCAGTGTATGAATTACCATTCGGTGCCGACTTCAGCGCTGCCATGTCGAAAGTTGCTATTACACTGAGCACAAATTCCTCACCTGATGAAACTTCCTCGGTATGTAAAGTTCTGGCCCCGGATCATCACTTCCTGGAATCATGGGGTGATGCAGAACCAGTACGCGGACATGTCTCAATGATACAACCTACGATTGCTCCTCTCTTCGATACACGCCAGCGCGGATTAAGCTTATTAAAATGGATAGGAGGTCATGACGTTTTGTTCACTTCAGACCAGCCCTATTATGAATATCTGAAAACCACCTGGGCACAAAATGCAGGAACAGCATCCTCATGGAATGAGTTGTTGCATGATGGAGTTTTTACCTACACACCTACTGCTTCGGGCGCATCTTACAAGAATAGTCTTTCGGCACTCACCGCTAAATTAATACAGCCGGGTGCTGATCAGGAAATCACCTTCATGGAGAACGTTACTATCAGTAATGGACAGCACTCCAATAATCCGTGGTTGCAGGAGATGCCTGATCCTGTCACGAGATGCGGATGGGGTAATTACCTTGCTCTTCCGGTGGCATTCGACGGAACCCGAAAGTTCATAGCGCATGAAAATTTAGAGAATGGTGAATTGGCTGATGTAGTAGTCAATGGACAAAGCATTCGAGTTCCTGTTGTAAAACAATTTGGTCAGACACCTGAAACGTTTGCATTGGCTCTGGGATATGGACGTACTGTAACAGGTCGTGCCGGTGTAGGAGTTGGTGTTAATGTCAATCCATGGTTGAAAATGGATAGTGATGGCATGATCCAATATTATGCCAGCGGGGTGACGGTATCAGGAAAAAAAGGCAAGGAAGATTTTTATTCCTGTGTTCAGTATCACCACACCATGGGTGTCACAGGCGAGGATAGCGAGACAAAGCAAGTAATCAATGCCGACGAAGCAGCCACTGTTTACATGACGTATGGCCTTGTTAAACAGGGATACCAGGGATCTATTGTCAACAGAACTATTATCCGGAAGAGCCATCTTGAAAATATTGAAGAATTTATTCATGATCTCCAGGAAGAGCGTCATGAGCACCAGGAATTAAACACGAAGCAGGTTTATCCCGGATATGATGAAACGTATGCCAGAGGTCATCACTGGGGCATGCATGTCGATTTGAATTCATGCATTGGTTGCGGTGCATGCACCATAGCATGTATGGCTGAGAATAATGTACCTGTCGTTGGAAAACGCGAAATGAGTCGCCATCATGAGATGGCCTGGTTGCGAATTGACAGGTATTATTATGGAGATGTTGACAATCCAAGCGCCGTATACCAACCTTTGATGTGTCAGCATTGTAATAATGCGCCATGTGAAAATGTATGTCCCGTAAATGCCACTAATCATAGCTCAGAGGGACTGAATCAAATGGCATACAACCGTTGTGTTGGTACCAGGTATTGTGCTAACAACTGTCCTTACAAAGTAAGGCGCTTCAACTGGCTTGATTATACTACTGCAGATTTATGGCCTATCAATGAGCCAGATCTTGGTATGAACACTGAAAAGGATAACGTTCCTTACGGCGCTGATAATCTGACCCGAATGGTATTGAATCCTGATGTAACGGTAAGATCAAGAGGGGTCATTGAAAAATGCAGCTTCTGTGTACAGCGCATCCAGGATGGAAAGCTCAGGGCTAAAACGGAAGACCGCCTCCTGAGAGATGCAGATGTCAAGACAGCATGCCAGACAGCATGTCCCACCGGAGCAATCACTTTTGGAGACATGAACAATGTAACCGGCGACCTGACTGAGAAATTGAAATCACCATTGAATTATATAGTGCTTGAAGAAGTGAATACGCGTTCTGCTGTCAATTACCAGTCAAGAATAATAAACAAAGCGGAAGGAGTGGATGCTTAACAGGGAAACATACAACCAAAAACCATCTATTATCAATAGAAATTAAAATATGGGTTCAGGACCTACATCACCGATCAGAGAACCACTTGTACTGGGGCATAAGACCTATCACCAGATTACGGAAGATCTTTGTTCGCCTACCGAAAGAGCACCAAGCAGAGCCTGGACGCTCGCCTTTATTGTTGCACTGAGCGCACTGACTTTTGGTGTCACATGTATTCTCATCACTATCTGGGTTGGTATTGGAACATGGAGGCTTAACAGAACGATCGGGTGGGGTTGGGACATTACGAATTTTGTATGGTGGATCGGTATCGGTCACGCTGGCACCTTGATTTCAGCCATCTTATTACTGTTCCGCCAGAAATGGAGGACGGGTGTCAATCGGGCTGCAGAAGCCATGACTATTTTCGCTGTTATATGTGCCGCTTTATTTCCTGCCATTCACGTGGGCAGGATCTGGGTTACATTTTTCTTCTTCCCTTATCCGAATACAAGAGGTCCGGTATGGCCCAACTTTAACTCGCCACTGCTTTGGGACTTATTTGCAATATCAACTTACTTTACGGTTTCGCTTTTATTCTGGTACACAGGATTAGTGCCTGATTTTGCCACTGTCCGGGACAGAGCTAAAGGGATAAGAAAAAAATTATATAACGTCCTTTCCTTCGGCTGGACAGGTGCTGCTAAACATTGGCAACGCCATGAATCACTTTCTTTGGTACTTGCAGGCTTAGCGACACCGCTTGTACTCTCTGTACACACGATAGTAAGCTTTGACTTCGCTACTTCTGTTATTCCGGGATGGCATACCACGATCTTCCCTCCATACTTTGTTGCAGGAGCCATTTTCTCAGGTTTCGCGATGGTGCTTACACTGATGGTGATCACACGTAAAGTGCTCAACCTTCAGGACTATATTACGATCGGCCATATTGAGTCAATGAATAAAATTATTCTTGTGACCGGGACCATTGTCGGGGTCGCCTATTTGACTGAGTTATTCATTGCCTGGTATTCAGGATATGTGTATGAACAATTCGCATTCTTCAACAGGGCCCTCGGACCCTATTGGTGGGCTTATTTTGGAATGATGACCTGCAATGTGCTTTCACCTCAGATATTCTGGTTCAAGAAAATACGGCGTAATGTCACAATGACATTCCTGATGTCCATTTTCGTCAACATAGGCATGTGGTTCGAGAGATTTGTAATCATAGCCACTACACTCGCTCGGGATTATCTTCCTTCAAGCTGGAGCTTCTATGTTCCTTCTATTGTTGAGGTAGGTATTTTCATCGGCACGCTGGGTATCTTTTTCACAGCCTATCTCATCTTTGTTCGGATAGCACCTGTGGTGGCGATAGCAGAAATAAAACACATACTCAAAAGCTCAGGAGATCAATTTGTTAATTCCAATGCACGAACAACATATCAACAAGTGGAAAGCGGAAATCTTGAGATGGAAGTAGCAGGACATGACACACATGACAGTCATGATCATCATTGATTGAATAAAAACGAATTAAAATAAGTGATTCATTAAAATCATGAAGCACCACGTAAAAAATGTAATATTCGGATTGTATGATGATGAGGAGATCCTCAAGTCTGCAGTAGTGAAGGCAAATGAAGAACATCTGCAGATCATGGATGTGTTTACTCCTTTTGCTGTTCACGGTCTTGATCCTTTATTAGGCCTGAAAGAATCCAGGCTTCATATTGGTGGATTTGTGTACGGACTGACCGGAACACTTACCGCATTCCTGGGCATGACCTGGATCCATACGAGAGACTGGCCTCAGATCATCGGGGGCAAACCACACTGGGCTATACTTGCTTTCGTTCCGATCACATTTGAGCTCACAGTATTGTTTGCTTCGATAGGAATGGTGACTACATTTTATATCATCAATGGACAGGGACCGGGTGTGATGAATCCTGTTCTTCACCCGTCGATCACGGATGACAAATTCTGTATTGCCTTTGAGACTGGTGGTCTAGACAACAGCGAGGTTGACCGGCTTAGAAATTTTTTCAGTACCACAGGTGCAAGCCTGGTAGAAACGAAGACCATCTGAATATGAAGTATACCATCGCATATACGCTTCTGGCATGCCTTGTTACATTCATAGGTTGTTCTCCTGCGAAGGACAATCGGCGTGGACATGAATTTATGCCCGACATGGTGCATAGTACAGGCTACGAGGCCAATCTGTTTGATTATTACTATTACAACCGCTGGGGCACTCCTGAAGAGTATAAAAAATTCGTGATGCCTCGCTACAGTGTCCCTGGCACGGTTGCAAGAGGTGATGTCTCTTTAGCTAACGCACCGGATCCTTCAACGAGGATGACGGATATGGATAATTTCGAAGGCCTTGCTGAAGGATCGATAGCCTTTACACCCAATGGAAGCGTACCCTATTATTATGTAGATTCCGAGCCCGAAAGAGCGCGCGCGATAAAAGAAATCGTTCAAAATCCTTTTCCAATCTCCAAACAGGGCCTGGATCAGGGCAAAAATTTATACTTGATCTACTGTGGCATTTGTCATGGTGAAAAGGGTGATGGTAATGGAAACCTGGTTCGTGAAGCAAATCCTGCGAAAGGAATCGTAGCCGGTGTTTACCCTGCTGCACCTGCCAATTTCCTGTTGGATACATTTATTAATTCGTCTGTAGGACGTTTTTATCATGCAATTATGTGGGGCAAAAATGTAATGGGTTCGTACGCAGATAAATTGAGCTACTCGGAACGATGGCAGGTGATCCATTACATACGATCACTGGAAGCGAAATCAAAAAACAAAGACTACAGCTCCACTGTAAACAACTTCAATACTGAATCCATGTCCTGGGATCCGATGGAAGCAGATATGAAAAAAGGAATGATCAGTGCCAGTAAAGATACCGGCACCATTGAGGTGGTTCATGAAGGACCTCCCGCAGAAAAGAAGCTTAATACGAATGTCCATAAATAAAGAATCGAATCGACTACCACAGATATGAATCAGTTTATATTCGAAGCAAGGCAAAAAACATTATTTGGTATCATGATGCTGATCGGCGTCATCGCTATGATCATCACGTTCATAGGAGATGATCAATGGCATACGCGGTTCTGGTCTAATGTCCTTCACAATTCTGTGTTTTTCACTGGTATAGCATTGATGGCACTTTTTATGATTGCTGCCAAGATCACCGCATGGGCCGGATGGTATGCCGTATTTAAACGTGTTTGGGAGGCTTTTTCACTTTTTCTTATGGTCGGCTTTGTTCTGATGATGATTATTTCCCTTGGCATCTGGATGGGATGGCATCACCTGTATGAATGGGCTGATAAAGCAATAGTAAACTCCGATCCCATATTAAAAGGGAAATCAGGTTTTTTGAACGCAGGATGGTATACATTCGGAGGAATCATCATCATGGGTGTTTGGATATTCTTCGCCACAAAGATTCGTTCGCTTTCGGTTGATGAAGATACACATGGTGATACCACCTTTACACATGCAAGAAAAATGAGGATATGGGCTGCTCCGACATTGCCCTTTATTGGATTTTCCAGTGCAGCTATGATCTGGTTATGGATTATGTCGGTTGATGCACACTGGTATAGCACATTATTTGCATGGTGGACCTCAGTAAGTCTTATGGTGTCCATGATAGCCCTGACAATCATCATTTTAATCACACTTAAGATACGGGGCTATTTTCCATTGGTCACAATCGAACACCTCCATGATCTTGGTAAATATCTTTTTGCCTTCAGCATTTTCTGGACCTATATGTGGTTTTCACAGTTCATGTTGATCTGGTATGGAAATATTCCGGAAGAAACGATTTATTACAATACGCGATTGCATCATTTTCCGGTCATTTTTTATATCAACATTGTTTGCAATTTCGTCATACCCTTTCTTGTGCTCCTGCGGAATGATACAAAGAGAAAATATGGAACCCTTATGTTCATTTCCTGTCTTCTTTTATTGAGCCACTGGATTAATTTCTTTTTAATGCTCAAACCGGGTATACTACATACTGCACATCCTGATATCCATAATGCACCAGGCTTTACTATTCCTGGATTTTTGGAAGTAGGAACCTTTGTCGGATTCCTTGGTCTGTTTTTTTATTTTGTTTTTTCCAGGCTGGAAAAGGCCTCTTTGGTACCACGGAGAGATCCTTACCTGATGGAAAGCGCAACACATCATACCTGATGGTCATGATGGATTACCTAATATTGAATGAAGTTATAAAGCCATATAGCAAATGACCGCTTTAATTATCTTATTAAGCATTGCTCTTTTAGTGATTGTGATTCTGCAGATCAGTAAGCTGACTGAGCTATATGCACGTATCCGGGGAGAAGAAGAAGTTGAATTAAGAAGCAATCGAAATCAGGGAAGGGCATTATTGCTTTTCATGATCGGATTTTTAATTCTATCTGCTGTCTCTGCGTATTGGTTGAAGAATTACATGATGGGATATGGTCCGCATACATCTGCATCGGCGCATGGAAGTACACTCGACAGCCTTTTCAATGTGACCTTGTTTTTTTGCGGCATCGTTTTCGTCATTACACACATAGCTCTCTTTTATCTTGCTTACCGATACAAGCGTGTGAAAGGATCAAAAGGAACTCATTGGTCTCATAACAATACTTTAGAAATCGTTTGGTCTGCTATTCCTGCAGTAGTCATGACCTACCTCGTGATCAAAGGCCTGCTTGCCTGGAATACAGTCATGGCTGACATCAAGCCTGATGACACAGTGATGGAAATCGAAGCCACAGGTTACCAGTTTGCTTGGCATCTTCGCTACCCCGGAGCTGATGGTGTATTAGGTGCAAGAGACTACAAAAAAGTAACTGCTGATAATCCTTTAGGGCAAGACTGGACAGACCCGAAAAATTTTGATGACTTTCATCCGGATGAGCTTTGGCTTCCTGTCAACCATAAGGTTCGCGTCAGGATTCTTGCAAGGGATGTACTGCATAGTTTTTTTCTTCCCCATTTCAGGGTCAAGATGGATGCTCTACCGGGGCTACCTACTTATTTTGTTTTTACGCCGACAAAAACTACTGAAGAATATCGGGAAGAGTTAAGTAAATATCCTGAATATAATAAGCATAAGGATCCCAATGATCCCAACAGTCCTTTACTGTGGGAAGACTTTAATTATGAGCTTGCCTGTGCAGAATTATGTGGTAAGAGTCATTACAGCATGCGCAGAATAGTTCGGATCGTGACGGACGACGAATACAACGCATGGTTATCTCGTCAGCAATCCTACTATAAGAACAGCATTCGAAATAAAGACAGTGATACAAATAAAGGTATGCTGCTGGAGTATGAAATTCGCCAGAATAAAGAAGATTTGAATACGGCCATTGAAAGGGCTCTTGGCGCAGCATCCGGTGCAAAAAAAGATACAGTCTCTGCCGCAGCCGGGTCAGCAATAAAAGAAGATCCCAGATTATTCAGGCTTGATTATGTTCAGTTCGAACCAGGAGGGACTGCATTAACTCCGGATTCAAAATATCAGCTCGATGATGTTGCGGAGCTTTTGCTAAAATATCCGAAAGTACATATAGAGCTGAGTGGGCATACTGATAATGCAGGTGATCCCGCTTCTAATAAACTCCTCTCTCAACAACGTTCAGATATTGCCAGGACATATCTTGTTTCGCACGGCGTAAGTCCGGACAGGATAACAGCAGTTGGATATGGTTCATCGAGACCGGTAGATACGAATGATAGTGACGCAAGTCGTCAGAAGAACAGAAGAACAGAATTAAGAATTATAGCTCAATAAACGATATAATTATGTCTGAATTACATCATGATGAAACGGATGTTCTGATCAGGGAACAGGGTTATGATGATCATTTCCACGAGCATCATCACGGAGATAAATATCAATCAAATTTTGTAACGCATTATATTTTCAGCCAGGACCATAAGATTATAGCCAGGCAATTCCTGATCACAGGTATTTTCTGGGCCGTGGTGGGAGCAAGCATGAGTATCATTTTCAGGTTGCAGCTCGGCTTTCCCGATGATAGTGTTGCATGGTTGAAACCATTGTTGGGTAAATGGATCACCATCAATGAAGCCGGTGTAGGGGCGTTAAATCCGGAGTTTTATTACGCTTTGGTCACTATGCACGGGACGATCATCGTTTTCTTTGTTTTGACAGCCGGGCTAAGTGGAACTTTTGCAAATCTGCTTATACCTTTTCAGGTCGGAGCCAGGGATATGGCTTCACCGTTTCTTAATATGCTTTCATACTGGTTCTTTTTCATGGCCAGCGTCGTGATGTTCATTTCTTTGTTTTTAAATACAGGGCCATTTTCGGGGGGATGGACGGCTTATCCGCCATTGAGCGCTTTGCCTGAAGCGAGCAGCGGGTCAGGGGCAGGGATGACGATGTGGTTAGTAAGTCTTACGCTTTTCGTGGTTTCGGTTTTATTGGGAGGTATCAATTACGTTACCACCGTATTGAATCTGCGGACGAGAGGTATGACACTGTGGCGTATGCCATTGACGGTTTGGGCTTTATTGGTGACTGCTATTCTGGGTATTTTATCTTTCCCCGTTTTGGTATCCGGATTTTTCCTGCTCATGTTTGACCGGGGTATGGGGACAAGCTTTTATCTCAGTGAAATATTTGTCAATGGGCATGCCCTGGAAAATGTTGGTGGGAGCCCGATTTTATATCAGCACTTGTTCTGG
>JBDSPM010000196.1:0-2910 GCA_039930325.1 Saprospiraceae bacterium | reverse complement strand
ATGATCCTGATGGAGAAATCCTGTGGGCCAAAAGTTTTGGTGGTCCTAATGAAGATGCTGGAAGTGGTATTTCTAGCGATTCTCATAGCAATATCCTTGTAACCGGGTTTTATTCAGATAGTCAAATTCAAATGGATGCGATTTCCTTGTTGAGTGCAGGTTATGAAGACATTTACCTGGTTAAATTAGATCCTGGTGGAAATGTAATCTGGGCAAAAAATGCAGGTGGCGAAGGATTTGACCATGTGCAGTCACTTGCGATTGACTATAATGACAATATAGTGGTAACGGGTTATTTTGGAAGTCTGTCTATGACTTTCGATTCTATTGTAGTGGTGAATTCATCTTTTGTGTATGATGTTTTTCTGGTGAAATATGATGAAACAGGCAAGGCCCTCTGGGCTACGACTGCTGCAGGTTCTTCTCTGGATGGTGCTTATTCAGTGACAATTGATAAGTTTGCCAATATATTTATTGCAGGAGCATTTTACAGTAATACAATCAATTTCGGAGCTACAACATTGACCAATAGTGGGGGATATGATCTTTTTTTAGCAAAGTATGATCCTTCCGGGGATAATGTTTGGGCAATAGGAGGTGGTGGGAAAAATTATGATGAGATATTTTGTGTCAGCGTTGATCAGGATGAGAATTTATTTATTGCAGGAGGTTTCTGGAGCGATACAATGTATATGGGATCAGACACGATAATCAATTCAGATAGAGACTCAATTGAATCGCAGGATCTTTTTTTTGCAAAAATTTCAAATATAAAAACAGGAACAGATTTTTATCCTGAAGATCCGGTTTTATCTTTTTGGAAAGTATTTCCCAATCCGGGTCAGGATCAATTCAATATACTCAGTAACGATCGAATCGATGAAGTTTTAATCTCCGACCTGACAGGCAAGATTATTATACAAGCAAAACCTGCGACCAATACTTATTCTTTTGAAATAGAACAGACCGGAATGTATTTTATCATCCTTTCTTCCAATGGAATAAAATCGACCCAAAAACTTATAGTTATTCAATGATCATATCATTAAATACGTCTGGGGTTTTCGCAAGTATAACTTTCATCATGATACTAGTATATGTTGAGGACAAGGCCCTTTTGGGACCAATGACATGAAGAATTTTCTTCTGTACCGAATTTATCCGGAAAAAACATGAAGGGGTGATCGGGATTATTTTCTCACAGTAATAAACAATTTGGTAAACAAGAATTTATTATCCCAAATGCCAGATATAAAATAACATCCTTGTGTAAGATCAGGCACTTTAAGACGGATCATATTATTTTCCCAGGCAGGTAAAATCATTTGCTGATTCATTTTTCTCCCATCAATCGTAAATATTTGGATTTCAAAAACATCATTCTGGAAAAAAGGATCATCTCTTTTAATAATTATCTCATCTCTGGATTGAAAAATTTCTATATGTTTTGAATTCAATCCGATCTCTTTTGTGCCGGATTTAAAATCATACATATGCGTCATCCACCCGATGCCTCCATTTTCCTGCAAGGCATCATTGTGATCAAAGAAAGTGGCATTGTCCCAATTCGATCCTACCCCAAATTGTGTTGAACATCCTGTACTCACCCATGCCGGCTCCCAATACACGACTCCTTTGCCTCCATGATCTATGACAATCTGTGTCAGATCAATCATCCATTGTTTTTGGTGCTCAGGTGATGCGGGTGCGTATCCGGGATAGGTATTGAAAAGGATATTGTTGGCGGCATCTGCATTAACCGTGGTCCATTGATAAGCCGTTTCAAGCAGCATCACTTCTTTCCCGGCATACAGACTTTTCAGGGACGTAATAGTATTCCCAACATCAGCGAAAATAGCCATGTGAAATTGCCAGTAGTACGAGAGGCCGATGATATCAAAATCTCGGACACCATGACTCCAGAATCCTTCCATCAACCAACCCGCGTTTGCCGGATCTGCGATGTGCAGGGCTATTTTAATATGGGTACCATATAAGTCGTCGATATCCCTCACTGCCGAAATCGCCGAGGTAAACAAAGCTGCATTTCTTGACCACAATAGTGTAAATCCTCCGTCATTCGTCTGCTGGGAAACCAGGATTCCCTTATTTGTTTCATTTCCAATCTGAACCAGTTCAGGCAATAGATTTTCACTTGCAAGCGCATCCAGTGTGGAGTAAATATAATTGTAAATGGAGTCTTTTAAGATTTCCAGGCTATCAACGACAGCAAGCCATGCGGCAGGTATCACCTGATGGCCCGGGTCCGCCCAGGTATCAGACAGATGGTAATCAAGTAAGACTTTCATGCCTTCAGCTTTAGCTCTCATGATAGATTTTCTCACATCCTGAAAATCACTGTATCGCCGTCCCTGGTTCAAATCATCATACCACGAAGGCGTATGCCAAAGACGAAGACGAATGAGATTTGCCCCATGCTCACTAAATATCTGAAAGGGATCCTCCACCACTCCTCCTGAAGTATAGTGGGCACCGCAATCTTCCATCTCATTGACATACGATAAGTCTGCTCCGAAATAAAAGGATTGGCCATTGGAATTATGCGTAAATAAAATGCAAAAAGCAAGGCATCTAATAGAGATTCGATTCAGAAGTTGTCGATGCATAAGGAGTAATTCAAAAAAGCAATTCGATTAAGTAGATTAATACACATAAAGTTAAGTGTATTACATGTAGCCATCCAGGTAATGGTGGCACTACTAATAGTGCCACTAGTAAATAGTGCCACTATTAGTAGTGCCACTAACTCCTAACGAATTGATTATCTGTGGCCTGGCTATCTAGATCCGTGCTTTCCTGGGCTATTTATGTCAATTAGCAGGCCTCAAAAAATAGGTTAGTTGCTTCTAAACGACATTTAAAGCTTAAATGAAAGCCCCACGATCCAAT
>JBDSPM010000195.1:0-7368 GCA_039930325.1 Saprospiraceae bacterium | reverse complement strand
GCAGGCGAAATGGTCAACGTTGACTTAAAAGGTCTTGAAATAAAAGATAATATGCACATGGTTGCATTCTCTTTCAATGGCAAGGACCTCATTGCGAAGGAGGTTTTTTATATGGCAGATAAAGATGGGATTCATGTTTCCCTTCCAGTGCCGTCTGAAACAAACTGGATTCGCTTATTAATAGCAGATGAGGATAACCAGCCATTAGCCGAAGACAATAAAGTGGTCATCAAAGCTGGGGCTCCTGCAAAAGCAGGCCAGATAGAAAAAGCCACGGCCCTGTCTTTTTATACAAGTCCCTTAGGACTTAAACGTGATAATGCAGCCGCCACAGCATTATACAGGGAAGCTATCCAGGCAAATCCGGAATGGCTGAAAAATCCCGAAGTTTTGCTCGGATATTCAAATGCGGCCAAAGCTTCAAAGTCAACGGATGATCTGAATCTTATAAAAAAACATCTTCACACTTTTGAATCTAAAAAAATAGTTGTGCCCGCGGACCTGCTGGTAAGCGCTGTGCGAATCTCAAAAGCCATTGGTGATACAGCGTTATCCTTATTCCTGAGAAAGAAGCTCGATAAAGCCTATCCTAAATCTGTCATGGCACAGGAAGATCAGCTGGTGGTATTTGATAAAACAAAATCAGTGGGTGATAAAATTGCTTTCCGCAATAAATTCAAATCAACCTATGGTATGAATGACCTGAATGCCTCTTATTTTGATAAAATGACAAACGCCATTATACAGGAACTCTCGATAATGAAGGATTGGAATAAGGTAGAAGCAAATATTAATCAGCTTATAGATCCTATGGGAAGAGCCAGGCAAGACAATGAATACGCATGGACTCTGGCCGGTGAAGGCCTCGATAAAGATCCTCTCAATCTGGACATGGCAGCCAGGCTATCCCTGGCATCTCTCAACACATTGACATCAGGCATTAAGAAGCCCGCTGTCCTGACAAAACAGGAATGGGATAAAGTCCTTGATAACTATAGAGCCCAATACGGTGATACCTATGCACTCACTTTATATAGACAGGGAAAATATAATGAAGCGGTTGATCATCAATCTTTTTCAGTAAAGAATATGAATTACAGCGATCCTGAAATGAATGAACGCCTGGTCGTATATATGGACAAAGCAGGGCAGCAAGATGCGTTGCTTGCATTCGTTGATCAAATGATCGAGTCGGGACAAGCCACTGGAAAGATGAAAGAAATCCATAAAAGAATCTGGTCCACTGACAAAACTCCCGAACAACTATACAACCAATATGTAACTAAACTTGAGGCCACCGCGAAAGAACGCAAGTTAAATGAGGTAAAAGCAAAATGGATGGACATTCCTGCGGTAAGTTTCACACTTAAAAACCTGAATGGCGAAGATGTTTCTCTTGCTGATTACAAAGGCAAAACGGTTATTCTCGACTTCTGGGCTACCTGGTGCGGTCCATGTAAAGCAAGCTTTCCGGGCATGAAACAAGTAGTCGAACATTATGCACAGGACAAAGATGTTGTATTCCTTTTTGTAGACACATGGGAAACCGGTGAAAATATACCCGGCCGGGTGAGCAATTTTATAAAGGACAACAACTATCCTTTTCCGGTAGTGATGGATTCAAAAAATGAAGTGGTGACCAGTTATAAAGTAGATGGTATTCCTACAAAATTCATCATTGATAAAGATCAGAAAATCCGGTTTAAAGCAATTGGATATAGTGGAAGCGCCGAATCTCTTTTCGAAGAATTAACTACCATGATTGAAATGACGCAGAACGGAGGCACATTACAGAAATCATAAGTAACCCCGTCAGATATTTTTTATCCTTTTTTTGAGGCCGTCCAGCCTTCTGTAAGCGACACACCTACATAATTTTTTTGTGGTGTGACCTGCAGAAATGCCAGCTGGCCCGGAGAAAGAAAAGTATCAGGGCTCTGGCCTTCAGCCAACGCGCTGTTGACCCGGCATTTTTGGATTTCTGTCATTGGAATACCCCGGTATTTAGAATTTGACAGGTAATATTTGGGTGTTGTATCAGGCTTAAAGCTTCCACTGCCCGCGGCTTTACATGTAGATTGCTGTGCGATCTTATCCAATTGCGTTTTGGATATGACATTAGGATCATACTCGACTTTCACAGCTTCTTTGGACAACTGGAACCCGGCGCTTGTGGAGATGACACCATTAACAGAACCAAATAATGCTTCACCGCTCCAGAAACAATACATAGTATAGGTAGTTATTTGTGTTCCTCTTTTTTCAGCATCCAGCTCATCTGTCAGTAATTGAAAGTACTGCGGAGCTTTGCCTTTAGTTTTTATCAAAACCGTAGTCATCATGGCACTCAATCCATGAGGGCTATAATTTCCATTTAACCTCGATACCACGTCTTTTCCATTCTCATCCACGATCCTCACGACCGGATTATTCCATGCGGGTTCATTATATCTGGCAAGAACCTGGGCATCCTCTCCCTGCTTATTGTTATAGATAGCCAGTGGTATAAAATTGGTTTCGATCGCTTCAACGATGAGCGGATGGCTAAGTACCTCACTGCCATACGTCCGGCAGGTAATGCAACCTGGTATTTCCTGGAAGAGGATTAAGATGGGTTTGTGTTCCTTCTTGCTTTTTACCAGGGCTTCATCCATAGATCTGAGCCAATGTACATCGCCTAATTCAGGAGGATTACCCTGGGATGTACCTGGGAAAAGACTGAATATCATGAATAAGTAAATCATAATGAGAAAGGTATTGAATACGTTGAAAATACGCGACAGACATAAGAACGAATGAATCCTGTCTAATCTTACTTTTGCAGGAAAGGCCCTCAAATAAATCGGTTAATTTTTTTTCCAAATTAAAAATTCCATATTAGCAAAAATCTAAGGGTATGAAAATTGTAAGCTGGAATGTGAATGGTGTACGTGCAGTAGCGAAAAAAGGATTTGCTAATCAAATTAAAAATTGGGGCGCAGATATGATCTGCCTGCAGGAAACCAAGGCGCAGGATGCAGAAGTGAAGGAAGCCCTGGCCGATATCGCCGACTACAATGTCTATTCCTATTCGGCCATCCGGAAAGGATATTCCGGGACGAGCATACTTACCAAAGAGCATCCCCGGAATATTCATTACGGTTTGGGCATTGATGCACACGATCAGGAAGGGAGGGTCATCACGGCGGAGTTTGATCAGTTTTATTTATTGACCGCCTATATTCCCAATTCAGGAAGTGACCTAGCCCGGCTGGGCTATCGAAAAACCTGGGATGATGATTTTACCAAATACCTTAACAGCCTTCAAAAAGTAAAACCTGTCATAGCCTGTGGTGATTTCAACGTGGCTCATAAACCCATCGACTTAGCCAGGCCAAAAGAGAACTATAATAAGACCTCCGGCTACACACAGCAGGAAATAGACGGAATGACTGCTTTGCTTGGATCCGGATTTGTTGACACCTACCGGCATTTTCGGCCGGACGAAGCAGGATATAGCTGGTGGAGCGCGCGTTTTGGCGCAAGGATTAAAAACATAGGATGGAGAATCGATTATTTTATCGTTTCAGATTCCTTGTTACCTTCTGTCCTGGATAGTTTTATTATGCCTTCCGAATTGGGAAGTGATCATTGTCCTGTCGCACTTGTTCTAAAGTAGAATAACCAAGATTTTATGATAAAAAAAGAATATACGAATGGCGAGATTACTGTGATCTGGCAACCCGGTCTTTGCATTCATTCCGGAGTTTGCTTTCACAGTTTGCCAGCAGTTTTTAAGCCACGGGAAAGGCCCTGGATACAGATGGATAAAAGTGATACTTTACGTATAGAAGCTACGGTGAATGCTTGTCCCTCCGGCGCGCTTTCCCTTAAAATTCAACCTGATACACAAGTTGAAGCTCCTGCAACGGAAGTATCAAATGTAAAAATCATTCACAATGGGCCGGTCAGGTTTTCAGGATCATGCCTTGTCACACTTCAGGACGGGAGTGTAGTGGAAAAACCAAATGGCGTATCTATCTGCCGCTGCGGTGGATCTTCCACCTATCCATTCTGTGACGGTAGCCACAGGACAAATGGATTTACAGGGTAAAAAGATCATTTTACAAGATTTCTATTTATTTTTCTTACAACACATTATATTTTTTTATAAAGTGTATATATTGTGGTAACCATTCTTACCGGACCATGACAGCTTTAGCTTTTTTCATGAATCTATGCGCCCGAATGGAAAGTCTCCATCCTCATCTCAGGAAGTCCACCCTGTTATCCTCACCATCGATGGAATATAAGGGCAGGGCCTTCGCCATGATCCATGATGACAGAATCGTATTGAAGCTAGACGGGCGGGAATTACCTGAATCAGGGATATTGGGTTGGCAATACTTTAAACCACAAGGGAATCCTGTTTATCTCCAGAAATGGGTAGAAGTCCCTTATTATTACCATCATGACTGGCCGGATTTGGCAGAAAAAGCACTATATGGCCTGAAGGATACCCTGGGAGATTAAGCAATCATTTTGAATTAGGAAGGTGATACGGGTATTTTAAATGCTTCCTTCAACCGGAAGCCTTAATATTGCACAAACCAAATTCATGCTCCTTCCCAAGAGAATCGGACTTTTTTTTGGATCCTTCAACCCGATTCATACAGGGCATCTCATCATTGCAGAATATATGGCCGGGCTTCCCGATTTGGATCAGGTTTGGTTCGTCGTATCTCCTCACAATCCACTTAAAAACCGTGCGACGTTAGCAAATGATTTCGATAGGCTTCATATGGTTACCCTCGCGATTGATGACAATACAAAGCTAAGGGCCTCAAATATTGAATTCTCATTAGCCAAGCCATCCTATACCATTGATACGATGGCTTATCTTCAGGAAAAATACCCAACGCACACATTTTCACTGATCATGGGTAGCGATAATCTGGACAGCATTCAGAAGTGGAAAAACTACGAGATCCTGCTTAGCAGGTATCCCATTCATATCTACAGGCGGACCGGCTCGGCACCAGAGACCAAACTTCCCGCTGCAGCAGATATCAGGTTCCATGAAGTTCCTATGCTTGATATTTCTTCAACATACATCCGGAAGCGAATCAGTGAAGGGCTTTCTATCCGGTATATGGTACCCGACAGTGTTTACCAATTTTTAGATGGCTCCCGCCTTTACAGGCAATAATAAGCTGCCATCTTTCATTAATAACATGAAATCTGAACCAAAAGAGTGCCGGAATACCCTCGCCGGAAACACCCGTTATCTTTACTGCGACTATGAAATTATTTTTCCTCTTTTCGATCTGTTTTATCCAAATCCTTCTGCCTTGTTATGGTCAGGGTGATTTACGGATTGGACAATGGTCCACTCATCTTCCCTACAATATTGGGTCCACGGTCACACAAAGTCCTACAAGAGTTTATTATGGAACCGAATTTGCCTTGTTGTCCATACTCAAATCGGATACCTCCAAAGTTGAGTTTTTTTCTAAGGTGGACGGCCTTAGCGATGTGGAACCCAGCTGGATCCGTTATCACAATGCATTGAAGACCCTCATCGTCGGATATAAAGATGGTAATATAGATCTGCTGGATACAGCCGGTATCTCAAATGTCAACGATATCTTACGCAATTCATCCATACAGGGCAATAAAGAAATCAAAAATATCTATACCGACGACAGCCCGTTCGCATACCTGTGTACTCCATTTGGATTGGTGATCCTGGATCTTGTCACGCATCAGTTCCGCTCCACCGTTTTTACGAATAGCGTGGTTAATGGATTTACTATTTTTCAAAACAAATACTATCTCTCTACGGACAATGGCTTATACAGGTACGATCCGTCATCTGGTAATATCATTGAGAATTTTGGACAATGGGAAAAAATCAGTATTCCCGGGCATCCGGCTGCATATAATTCATCTGCTGTAGCCGTATTTCACAATCAGCTTTACTTCGGTGCAGACGGTGATCTGATACGACTGGACCATCTTGATTCCACCTGGTATCATCTGACAAATTATGCAGTTTCATTTATATCTCCTGAAGGGCAGAGTATGATGGTAGGCTTTCGATGTGTCAATGAGTGTGTAGGGAAAGTCCTTTTCTTCCGGGACGATTCGTATTGGCATGAGAGCGGCGTATTTTGTAACGCACGTCCTACATATGCTATTGAGGATGAAAAAGGCCGTGTTTGGTATGCAGATATGTTTCCGGACATCAGGGTTGCACAAAACACTTTTACACCGTGTGACCTTCTTCACTTCGATTCACCGTATTCGGGCAATGTGAGTGAGATGGAAGTGAAAGATGGTATCCTCTATGTGGCCACAGGTGGTGTATCTGAGAGCTATAATCCGCTGGGTAATAAAGATGGCTTCTTTTCATTTGACAGGATATCGTGGACCACCTACAACCAGTTCAATAATCCAGAGCTGGCTGCCACGGGGCTTGAGAATTTTTTCAGGATACTGCCACATCCTACTGAGCATAAGCTTTATGTCGGATCTTATTATGGCGGATTGCTTGAATATGATTTTGAACATTTCAAAGTGTACAATGACCAGAATAGTTCGCTGCAGGGTGCAGTAGGTGATGAATCAAGGGAACGAATCAGTGGACTTGTGTTTGATGATCAGAATAATCTATGGTTGACAAATTATCTTGCCCCGAGGCCATTGAGCGTACTAAAAGCGGATGGAACGTGGAAGTCATTCGATTTTCCGTGTACGACGATTACAAATGTTTCACAGGTGGTCATCGATCAACGTGGGTATAAGTGGATCATGCTCTACAGCAAATCTGCCGGAATCATCGTGTATGATGATGGAGGGACCATCGATGATGAATCGAATGACAGATGTATTCAGCTGGGATCGTCTAATACCGCTATTCCATCAAATAGTGTCAATTGTCTTGCGGTCGATCTTGATGGGGATATCTGGGTTGGAACAGCTGAAGGACCTGTCGTATTTGATGGTGGCGCAGATATTTTCGACGGCCACGAAGGCAGTCGCATTAAAGTGGAACAGGATGGGGTACTCAATTATCTATTGGGTGAAGAAACCATCTATACCATTGCAGTAGATGGAGCCAACAGGAAATGGTTCGGAACGGGAAGTGGCGTATTCGTACAATCACCTGCAGGGAATGAACAGGTGGCTTCTTATACGACAAGCAACAGCCCATTGTTGAATAACCGTACTATCGACATAGCCATTGATCAAAACAATGGTATTGTTTACATAGCCACTGTTGGTGGTATCATGAGTGTTCGGACGGATGCAGTATCCGGCGGGCCTATTCACAGTGATGATGTATATGCCTGGCCTAATCCTGTAAGACCTGATTATGATGGCGTG
>JBDSPM010000194.1:0-20140 GCA_039930325.1 Saprospiraceae bacterium | reverse complement strand
CCCTTATCACGACTGGTTTTGGATATTCATATACAAAGTGCACGTCAAACCCCGGGTGATCAATCGGTGAATAATGCGATTGAAAGCTCGTGACCTGATCCCAGTAATTTTGCTGAAGTATATATCCGCCTGTTAGTTTATCTCCATTTACATCCGTTGAATCCAGCTTCGCAATATAAACCCTGTTTTTATCTCGCTTGATCTTTTCGCAAAACACATAGACACCTTTATAAATACTGTCTATCAGCACCTCGCATAAATTCGCACGTGGTGCATATTCACCCATAGCTCTGAAAAGCTTAAAGCTGAGTGTATTTCTTATTAGCGACCGGTCATTGTAATTCGACGTAAGTATCCAGTCGCTTTCTGCAGGCATGCCCAATAAGGACACATCCTTATTTGTTCCGGTCAATGTGCGTGTTTCAATTCCGTAAGGCCGCTGAGGATAGCCTGAGGAAGAAGCTCCCCGGATTTCAATGCCAATTGGGCCGTTATAGACATTCGCACTGTCGGTCTGGTGCGTTATAGATCCCGGGCCATTGTACCGGATTTCCATTTGAGCATCCACCTTCGTGTCATTTATTATGTTGTTGCCCAAAGTATGAATGGTTATGATCGGCAATTCTGAGCTGTCGATTCTTACGAATCCAAGGTCTTTGACACAAAGTCTGAATGTACCTTTTGCGCCACCATATCCAAATACCTGTATGTATAAATTCTGTTCTGGCGTCAGTTCGTTCAGTATAAGATAGGAATAGGAACCAGGGCCAGCATCATCATCACAGCCAAGCAATCGGAGTCCTGTGCATGTTGTATTTGTCCAGACAGCAATTCCGGTATCATTCAAAGTTCCTGTGTCTGTAGCAACGCTGAGATTACCTGAAGGAGGCACTTTCAATAAAAACCAAATATCCCCTCCCTGGAATTCTGCACATACGGGACTGACACCCGATGCATTCATAAGCGTATTGTCCGCAAAAATGCACTGACCGGTATCAATCACGAATGCATTGCATGGATTGCTTCCAGGCAATGGCAGCGATGAACAATTACCTGTCGTAGCTAATATCAGGCCTGTTTGTGGATTTGGTCCTCCTTCTGATACCAGGTTGTAAGCTGCATCATAGAGTTCATACGTATTTTCATTTTCATAATCGGCTGCGGTATAAATTAATTTCAGGCTATCGCCCTGGCAGATGGCTATAGTTCCGCTGCTTCCAAAACCAGTAGCATAAAAATTGCCAAGAAAATTATTGTTCACATACGCCTGAAGGAAACCACCGTTCCAGCCATCACCATACATGTCATGCATGCTGAGGGTGTAGGTACAGCATTGAGCTGTTGCCACATGACTATATAGCAGGGATGAAATGATGAGGCCATTAAAAATGATAAATCTAAGAATATGAAGAGTAATAGCGAGCATATTATTTTCATGTTAAGCATATTGGCCGGCAAAAAACAAAGATACAGGAAACCACTGTCTAAATTCCTGCATAGGGACTTACAGTAATGGTATAAATTAGCCTATCTCCGATTAGGGTATCTTTGCACAATTGGTATTGTATGTCATCATTTCCAGGTTGGGTTTGTTTCGCACCTACGGCGCGAGATAGATTTTCTTGATCCGTATGTTACCGACCTTTCGCCCCTAAGGGCATACGCGTCAACTTAAGAAATTCATATATGTTTTTTCAAAATGGTTTGCCCGATCTTTTCGCTTATCATAACAGCAGTGATATGCGAGGAGTGGAAGGGTTATGGAGTTGGTCAAAAGAGTAAGTAAATGAAAATGCGAATTGAAAAAATCAGCAAATCGAAACGGACTTAGAATGCGATGATAATTCTTCCAGATCAACTTTGCAAACTTATTGAAACGTTGTACATAAAAAAGCACAAACCAGGTAAGCATTAGCAAAAGGATTATCTCAGGCTTCACTGGATTTCTACCATTACAGTTTTTAAAAAAGATATTGAAGTTGAACTTACTTTTCCATCCTTTGAAAATCATTTCGATATGCCATCGTAAGGAGTATGCATGATACACAGCCTGAACATCCCAAATATCGCTGGCAACATTCGTAACGAACAAATTCCATGACATTAAATAGAAAGCTTTATCTGATATCCTGCTGTCTTTGTGTCTCTGGTCTTTAGACATGCGTCGTCTTGTCTGAGTTTGCTCATCTGATAATTTAATTGCCACCATCCGAACCGGTACACGATGTTTGTTGCTTAACAGAACAGGCATATCAACTTGATTAATTCCTTGTCGCTCTTTCTGTTTTAGAAAGTCGACCAAATCAATATTCAACTGATTTTCAGGACTTAAGATGCTATTCATCAGATGTAGGCGACTGAGGAAATAAGCCTCCTGAGAATGGATTTGATCCAATACAGGGATATTCCAGTAGCCCAAATCACGAATTACTAAATCACCTTTTTGGAGTGTATTGAGAACGTCATCTGCAAAACGAACATCGTTTTGACAATAACTTTGGAGTGTAATTGCCTCATAAGTGTTACTCTTCAAATCCATGCGCAATTGTAATCGGCCACCAGCAACTCTACCATGTGGCAAACGGGCTCCAGGGAAAAACTCGAACAAGCTTTTTGGTAATTTAAAGCAGGTGCTATCCTCCAGAATGACTCGTGCGAAAGGCTTAAGAATCATATGGATTTTAAAGTTCAATCGCTGTTGCACTTTAGCTAAAAGGGCTTTTTGAAACAACGCATGAAAAAATGGTTCCTGACGAAAATCCAATTTCTTTGCAATAGCCTGAAATGAAATTAATGAGCCTTTCATTACTGCAATATTATTGGCCCAAAGTCGCAGACTATATTTTCCATTCATCATCATTTGGAAGAAACCTTCTATAAAGGATAGTGTATCGATTTTACCAGACCGGCGCATTGAAAAACCAGTTTGACGGGCTAGACTATCTATCTGAAGTTTTTCCATAATAGTCTTAATTTGAGTGCGATTATTAGTAGTCATTAAAAAGGCTGTTTAGTGAAGAATGTTTGTTACAACTCTAAGCTAAACAGCTTTTTACGTATTACATAATTATATATTTTAAATCCTTAAGTTGACGCGTATGCCCTTCAGGGTCGGGAATATCCATTCCCATTTTGTCCATGGGTTGCACCCATGGCTAACCAAATATGATCCCTTCAGGATCGAATTAAGTTAATTCTACCTAATGTTTTTGATAAATTGTGAATGTAAAAATTGACCTGATTGAGCAGACCCGAATCGCCATATGGGTCAGGTATTCGAAATCAGCCAAACAAAAGGTGCAAATGCACAAAGAGTATTTCCTTTTTTCCTGCCCCATTCTCCATGCCCCATGCCCCCTGCCCCAAGCCTTTTTCAATGCGGAAGTTTTTCTCTTATCAGCCCATACACCCAAGTGCCTGCAATCGCACTTAATAGCACAATTATAAACACAGAAGCCCCGCTTCCAATAATCGCATAGATAGGTCCCGGACATGCTCCTGTAAGTGCCCATCCAAATCCAAATAATAATCCACCGATGATTTGTCCTAAGTGGAATTTCTTTTTATGAAAATCAACCGGGTCGCCCTGGATCGTTTTTAATTTGAAATATTTGATGATTTGCACTGAAATAGCTCCCACCACAACAGCACTTCCTATCACACCATACATATGAAATGATTGCAATCGAAACATCTCCTGGATGCGGAACCAACTGATGACTTCGGATTTGACGAGAATTATACCGAATAAAATCCCTGCGATGATATATTTTATAAACTGATACCACTTCCTGTCCACATCGTTCTTCGAGGTGTACTCCTCATCAAGTGAGCGAACTTCAAAATCAGTATTTGTATTCAGGGAATTCATTATTTACTATTTAAAGTGACAGAATCATAGGAAGGAAAATATTGGCCATAATAAATCCCCCAATCATAAAACAACATGTGGCAACCAGCGAAGGCCATTGCAACATGGATAAGCCCATAATGGAATGACCACTCGTACACCCCCCGGCATATCGTGTTCCAAAACCAACCATAAATCCACCTGCGATCATCAATATAAATCCCTTCATAGTAGACAGGCTGTTCCAGTTCATTACATCTACAGGTATCAGGTAATTAAAATTAGTAATGCCATATCCGCTCAGCTCTGCAGCTAATTCGGGATGAACTAAAACCGGATTCGGATTTGCAAATACAGTTGCCGCGATGAAAGCTCCAATGATGATTCCTGCGGCAAGACACAGATTCCATGTTTCATTTTTCCAGTTGTATTTAAAAAAAGGAATATTTGCAGGAATGCACGCAGCACAAAAATGACGCAGCGTAGCCGACATCCCAAAGGAACGGTTGCCAAGCAGCAGCAGTGCAGGAACAAGAAGACCTATAAGCGGTCCCGCAATATACCAGGGCCATGGAGTTGAAATAATTTCCAGCATAACAATAACATTAAGGGCAAAAATATCAACTAATAGCCATTTCGACAGAATAGGTAATTATCCGTTATCGGTTTTCAGAAGTATTTGCACTAATCATTGACATCAGTTACCAGACTGTACAGGATCATCTTCCTTTGCCCGGGATTGCTTGTCAATACTCTCTTTGTGCACAGCAGACAAATACGAGCTGATAAATCCTTCACTCAGTCCCCGCTCCCTTCCCATATCCTTAGCTTTATCAAGAATTTCATTCCAGCGTTTTATCTGCAGCAAGGATATACGGTTATGCTTTTTATGCTTACCGATTTCTTCGCTAAACTTCATTCGTTTTCCAAGGAGATCCAATACCTCGAGATCAATCTCGTCGATCTTGTGACGTACTGAATCCAAATACTCCATGAAATCGCTGTCATCGATCATTTCTCTTTTGAACACAAGCTTATTGATCAGGAGCTTATAAGTCGCCGGTGTGATTTGTTGAGCTGAATCACTTAGTGCATGATCAGGATCACAATGCGTTTCAGTCATCAATCCATCATAATTCAGATCTAATGCGTACTGAGCCACATTCAATAATTCAGTTCGGTTGCCACAAATATGACTGTTGTCACAGAATAGGGGCAAGCCGGGCATACGTCTTCTCAGTTCAATGGGAATTTCCCAGTAGGGTTCGTTGCGATACATCGATTTTGCATATGAGGAAAATCCGCGATGAATAGCCGCGATGTTTGTTATTCCGGCTTTCTGTACTCGTTCGATAGCGCCAATCCACAATTCAAGATCAGGGTTCGTAGGATTCTTTACCATTACAGGAATATCTACGCCTTGTAATGCGTCCGCTATTTCCTGTACTGAAAAAGGATTTGCAGTCGAGCGTGCACCAATCCATACTACATCAATGCCGAACGCCAGTGCTTTGTCAACTTGTTTTGCATTTGCTACTTCTACTGTAGTTTTGAGGCCTGTTTCTTCTTTCACTCTTTTCAGCCACGGCAAGGCAATAGATCCTTTTCCTTCAAATACACCAGGACGTGTACGCGGTTTCCAAATGCCAGAGCGAAACAAATCAATTTCTGCACTGACCAATTGGCGCGCTGTTGTCATCACCTGGTCTTCGGTCTCAGCACTACATGGACCTGCAATCAGAAAAGGTTTGTTGTCTTTTTTGACAAATGAAATGTTATCCAATACTTCCGTTTTTTTTCGAATGCATGATTTGAAAGAATCGCTCTTCAAATTTTTATCAAAGCTATCACTCAAACGGAATAAATGGTAATCTGTTCAATTGCTTTTGAGTAGAGACTTGGAAACTAGAAATAAGGATTTCGAAGTTCCTTAGTTGCCCCGGGATTTATCCCGGGGTTAGCTGTATTACCTATTTTGGCTTTAGCCACTAGTGCCAAGTCTTTTGGCTGAAGCCAATGTTACCATCAATCTCATCCCCATGCTGAAGCATGGGGCAATTAGAGATCTTGCACTTCAGGATATGGTAGGTTAAGCCGCAAATTTTCGCAGATTAACGCAAATTTATTTATCTCTTCACTTTTCACTATTGTCACAGATTGTAAGAGATCAGATGATTTTGTTTCGTACCTACGGCACGAGATATGATTTTTGATATCTAGTGTTACCGACCTTGAGCCCCGCTGGGACTATCGAGAATTTTACAACTGCTCATGCTCCATGCCCTATGCTCCATGGCTTATTCTTGTTTGCCCCTAAATCCCCTATGCTTCGACCTACTCCACTCAACCTCGTTCTACAGCTCAGCAACCATGAGGACTTTTTTTAACCTCGTTATTCGCTATTCGCTATTCGTTATTCTCCTTTCAGCTTTTTCCCGGCGGATTATCCTTCGTCACTCCCGGCTTTCGATTCAGGAATTCATCATACAACAAAGTCTGTCGTGACTCCAATGGAACATTCCATCCATTGATAAAGAGATGTTTGATTTGAGTAGCAGGCTCAAAAGGATCACCTGTAGAAACGAAAATATTAGCATCCTTACCCACTTCAATAGAACCCATGTGATCAGCAACACCAAAAATTTCTGCCGGCGTTATCGTTACAGCTTTTAATGCTTCTTCTTTGCTCATCCCATATGCTGCAGCAAATCCTGCATTAAATGGAAGGTTACGTACATTCTCAGCATCACCTGTTCTGATAGCAACTTTGACTCCCACTTTTTGCATGATCCCTGCATTTTTATAACCCTGGTCGTATCGGTCAGATTCACGCGATGGCAATGATATTACAGGCCCGGTAATCACAGGGACACCTGATAATGCTATCGAATCAGCAACACGCCACCCTTCAGCAACACCAGTGAGTATAGCCTTTATTTTATTTGTCCTGATCCATTTCAATGCAGCGAGGATATCAGTTTCTTTATTCACCTCAATCATGGCAGTTGTCTTTCCTCTGAACACCGGTACAAGAGCAGCCAATTGAGGATTATAATCCGCTTTGCCATACGTAGATGAATCAATCGCAGCATATGCCTTCACCCTATCCCAGGTATCATTCAGTTTTTTAATAGCCTTGTCACCATCCTTTTTTATATCCTCTTCAGTCCTTTTGTCGTATCTGCCCCTGCTTCCGGAAGATGGAAAATTTATAATTACTGCTTTGAATCCAGCATACATTTGTTCAGGTGTATATCCGTATAAATTGATCAGTGCGGCTGTACCAGGAAACAAGCCACCTGTCGGATAAGAAATGACCGATGTGACCCCGCTTACTCTTGCTACCGGAATGAGTACACTATTTGGATTCACTGCAGTCAGTACCTGCATATCCGGTGTGAGCTCACCGATCTCATCAAAATCCTGCGTGACAGATATCGATTCGACTTCCTGAAGTCCCAGCCTTGTACCGCTGTCCACCATGCCCGGATAAACGGTCAGCCCTTTGCAATCAATGACCTGCGCACCAGCCGGAACAGGGACATTCGGCCCGACTGCATCAATCTTTCCATTACGAATGATCACCGTAGCATTTTCCAATTTGCCTTTTGTCACCGTCTCTACAGTAGCGTTCGTAAGCGCAAATACGCCATAAGTAGATTTCTCAACCTGCTGCGCATTCAATAATGAATAGTTTTGAATGAATGCGATGAGAATGAAAATCAGAATATTTTTTTTCATACTTGTGCTCTATCAATGATGGTTAAAAAACATTTGATCCGTTCCACGCATGCATTCATCCACTTCTTCTCTTCCGTAATACGCAGGGGTGGCTTCTTCAGGATCTATATAAATACGCATGTCATTAGGATCATTGGCTTTATCAAAACGAACCAGCCCATCAACTATCGTCATTTGTGGAACCGCGTAAACGGACAATGGATGACCCGAAAAGATAGCGATGTCAGCATCTTTCCCAATTTCTATTGAACCTACTTTAGCATCGATACCTAGCTGCCGTGCGGGATTGATCGTGATAAGTGATAATGCTTCATCATCTGATAATCCGCCATAGCGTTGGGTTTTCGCAGCTTCGTAATAAAGATGTCGGATCATCTCACCACTATCACTGTTGATCGAAGTCACGACGCCATTCCTCGTGAGAATGGTTGCATTGTATGCAGTAGAATAATACACTTCAAATTTATATGCCCACCAATCTGAGAATACGGAAGCCATCGCACCAAATGCAGCTAACTCCGGGGCCACTTTAAATCCTTCATTAGCATGCTGAAACGTAATTTTTTTTACTCCAAAATCACGCAGTACATTCAGCAGCATCAGAATTTCATCAGCCCGGTAGGAATGACATTGAATGATGATTTTACCATCCAAAATATCCGCCATGGTCTGATAACGCTCATTGTACAAGGGAGGGGCCGCATTTGGATTTTTTGCTTTAGTCAGCTCATATGCTTTCCATTTATCCCTGTATACCTGTCCTTTTGCAAATGCATCCCGGATGACCCGTTCCACACCCATTCTTGTTCTCGGCTGCACGCCCCTGCCTTCCCCGTGCACCCGGATTGGATTTTCGCCTAAAGCGAATTTTATCGTACGCGGGGCATCTTTAAATATAAAAGCAGCAGGATCCACCAATCCATACCGGTGCTTAATTGTTTGACATTGTCCGCCTATTGCGTTGGCAGATCCATGCATGGCATGGGATGTCGTCACACCTCCGGCAAGCGCCCTATAGATAGAGAGATCAAAGGGATCAATCGCATCACCGACTTTTACTTCGGGGGTTATAGGATTAGTAGCTTCATTCACGGCATCAATACCGATGTGTGAGTGTGCATCAATGATACCGGGCATGATATATTCATCTGTCGCATCTATCACTTTTATTCCTAAAGGCGCTTTAAGAGTTTTCCCGATAGCGGTTATTTTTCCTTTTTGAATAAGGATATCGGTTTCTGTCAATGTTCCTTTCGTCATGGTCAATACGGTTCCATTCCGGATCACCATATCTCCCATGGGCACCTGGCTGAAAAGGTGTGAAAAGGAAAAAAGCATTGATAAAAAAATAAATTTTCTCATAGCATGCATTTTATGAGTAGTACTAATTAGGTTTCGATATACGCTGACCTGTGATGTTAAAAGATCCCATGTCCGCGATACTTACGTTACCGTCAAATGATTCATCATTTAATTTCAGATCGAATTCGAGGACAACTAATTGACCTCCTATTTCAAAATCAAAAGTAAATGCAACAGAATTCCCATCCAGGACTATTGACTCCAAATCTTTGTTGCCGGAAGTAATATCTGCGCTGGTGATTGTACCGCTTAGGATGCCATCCTTTTCGACAAATTCCAATGTACCTTCTTTCTTCGCATCAGGGATTTCAATGGTATAGCTCCAGGTGCCGGTAAGCACAGAATTAGCTGAAGCCGAAGAAGTGGGATGCGTTTCATTCCTATGTGCGGGTTTCTTTTCCTTTATTTCATATGCATATAAATTCCCTTCCACCACCATATATCTGATAGCCGCATCTTTTTCAAACAAGGGTTTATTGGAAACAAGAATGTTCGCCATCTTGCCAATCTCAATCGTGCCGGCATTTTTTTCAATGCCAAGTAATTTCGCGGGCTGCGTGGTTAATGCAGTTAACGCCTGGTCTGCCGAAAGTCCATTGTCGATCATCAATTTTATATTCTTTGTAAAATCCGCAGGTTTCCCACTGAGGGTTCCAAATGAAAAAGGAATACCATCTTTTGCAAGGACACCGGCTTGCTGATAATGCTCTTTAAGGCTCTGGGCCCGTCTCTTCTCAAAATCTTCTTTTTCCGGATCTTTTATTTCCACTTTGACAACAGCCAATTTTGATGAATCTGCTATTGAAGTCGTGTCACTTTTTTCACTTTTCGGTTTTTTCTCATCACTCTTGTCATCTCCCTTCTTTTCGCTCTTGTCTTCAGGCAAGGCAAGTGAAAGAATCAACGGAATACTTCCACTCCTGAATTGATCCTTAAAATACCAGGCTTCTTCTGCATCGCTGATCACCATCTTCATTCCTAAATCTTTTTGTAAAGCCAATGCGCGACTGATATCTTTGATTTTTGGTGCTCTGAAATACACTGGCATCGCCCCTTTTACAACAGGGATCAATGCTTCATGGGCCTGATTATAATGCGGACGAGGGACCATGGGTGCATTTGAATACGAAGCCAGTTGAGCCAGGTCCTGTGCAGAATTGTGATAAAGCTCTCGCCATTTAGCTATGACACCTATGACTGTTCCGGGATAGCCTTCTCCTGCACCAACCCACTGTGCATACATGGATACATCTTCTTTCCAGAATAATTGATCTGTTACTTTTCCGGCTAAGACAATTACAGAACCCTTCCCTGGCAGCATTCTTCCTTTTGGCACAATGTGGGCCACTGCAAAGCCTTGTGCCCTCCAGTCGGAAATAGATTTTTCCTTTACATCGACCACAGGTCGAACACTTCGGAAAGGAGTGATACCGGCATCTTCAAGACTTGCATTTCCTTCTTCATCTATGACCGGCCGCTCACCTCTGTTGACAGGAGGCCCGGCAGTATTCTTGTTTGCTTCGGCTTCCGGATTCTTCACCCCGATCGATGACAATGCATCAATAAATGCAGGATAAGCGTAAAGGCTATCTGCTGTTATTCGGTATGCATCAGCTGGAATTTTCAGATGAGATCCCATATCTGTAATCAATCCGTCCCGCATGACAATCGTTGACACCTGAATTGGCTTTCCTGGAGCAGAGACTACTTTGGCATTGACCAGGGCAATACAACCTGTGACCTGTGGTAAATCCTCGCTGACAGGCTGAGCTATAATTGCCACAATGCACCGTAAAAGAAAAACCAAGACCAGCAATAATTTCCTCATCATATTGCATTTCGTAAAGAGCAGTATGTAATATTAGAAAAAGTATTGAATCATCGTTTTTCAAAACGGAAATGATTCGTCTAATTAGCTGATATTTCTGATCAAAGCTATGCTTTTCATGTTTGCCCCCAATCCCTACGTTCCACCTCCCTCATCCTCTCACCTGGAAACGCCGGGGCGCGAGATAATTACTTTGAAACTGTAAAAGATACTCATGAGAAACGTTAGAAAATATTCTTACAGATCAAAAAATCGAATGCATAAGGTATGTAAAATTCTTTCGCCCGGCGTTCTCGTGTTTAGCTATGTGTTTAGCGAAACGCTGGGGTCGGGGGCCAACCGTGTTGTTAAAGGAGCAAGAACAGAAGTTCCAAACCAAACAAAGAATTTCTTCTATTTTCGCCATCTACTTTTTATCCAATCACATCATACCAACCGATATGCAATACCCTGAAGACCTCAAATACACGAAAGAGCATGAATGGATCCGTCTCACTGATGAGAAATCGACGGATGGACACACCATCGCGATAGTAGGGATCACTGATTTCGCGCAAAGCGAGCTGGGAGAGCTGGTCTATATTGAAGTTGAATCCATAGGCGAGACGCTGTCAAAAGATGAAATATTTGGTACAGTAGAAGCTGTAAAGACCACTTCAGATCTCTTCATGCCTGTAAGCGGTATAGTATTGGAATTCAATGATGATCTCTCCGAATCAGGTGGCGATGATCCGGCGTTGATCAACAATGATCCTTATGGCAAAGGGTGGATTATCAAGGTAGCCCTTACCGATGCATCTGAATTAGATGGCTTGTTGACACCTGCTGCATATCAGGAGCTTACCGCACATTGATGATCGCGTAGGCGTCGCTTACTTTTTCTCTACTGCTATGATAAAAGGAAAATTTCGCTGGATACCTCCTGTCCTTTGGGGGACACTGATCACTATACTTTCACTGATCCCGGGAGGGCCCGGAAATTTGAATTTTTTAGGTATTCCGTACTTTGATAAGATTGGGCATTTCGGGATGTATGGAATCTGGACGTTTTTAATTTTCAACGCATTTTCGGGTAACCAAAATATTTCATTGCAAAGAGCTTTTTGGTCAACCTTTATTCTTGGAACGTTGATTGGAATTTTGTTCGAATACATTCAGTACGCCATGCAGCTAGGCAGAATGTTTGAAGTAGATGATATGATTGCCAATGGGCTGGGGTCGCTATTAGGGGCCTTAATCGGTTGGCGTCTTAAAAGATCAGGTAAATAAGCTTCGAACCAATTTCGCAAATAAATTTTCAATTTAACATTGAACTTTTAAGCTTATATACGTATTATTGTATAAATAATATTACGTATGACCACCAAATTAACTCTTTCGATGGATAAGGATGTGATTGAGAAGTCAAAGAAATATGCTGAATCACAACATAGAAGTCTGTCCGATCTGATAGAATCCTACCTTAAGTCTTTGACGTCTGATCAGAAGTCTATCATAAATAGCAGCAAAAAACTGAAGAGTCTTAGGGGATCCTTCAAGGCTCCGGTCGATTACGATTACAAAAAAGTTCTAGAGCAGGAAATCAGTCGTAAGCATGAATAAAGTCTTTGTAGATACGGATGTAATACTGGATTTTCTGCTTGATCGATTGCCTTTTGCAGATTACGCCAGTGTACTTTTTTCACTCAGTGAGGAAGGTAAAATCAGGCTCTTTACCTCTGGTCTTGTTTTCTCGAATTGTTATTATGTGCTCAGAAGAATAGCTAGTCACCGGAAGGTTATGGAGAAATTGAATATGTTGAGTGCATATGTTGAAGTTATATCCATGGGAAGCTCAACAGTGAAGATAGCTTTGGAACTCGGATTTAAAGATTTTGAAGATGCATTACAAAATTTTGCAGCGAAAGAGGCCAAACTGCAAATCCTCCTGACAAGAAATACCAAAGATTATTCTTCTAGTGATTTATCCGTGATGACGCCTGAAGTTTATCTGGCATCTTTTCATGCATGAAATGCCTAAGAACAAAATTACGATGGAATTAAAAAAAACAAATGAGGCAAACCGGTTTCCCAGCTTGCCTCAGTAGTTAGGCTATTCTATAGCTGCCTTTAATGGGTGTGTTAAAGATGTGCCACTTTCTTCATCAGGCTTGACTTCAGATTGGCGGCTTTATTTTTGTGCCACAGATTTCGCTTCGCTAATTTATCAATTAAGCTGATCACCTTAGGTAATAATTTTGATGCCTCAGGTTTATCGGTCATTTCACGCAGCTTCATGATAGAAGTACGTGTTGATTTCTTGTAATATCGGTTACGAATGCGTTTGATAGCGTCTTGCTTGATTCTTTTCTTGGCTGATTTGTGATGGGCCATAGTATGGTTGTTTAAAAATAGGGCGCAAAGTTACTATTTTCCTTAATAATGATAGCTGTTTTGCTTTCTTTTTGATCACTCACTTCCTTTTTGAATTTCTCCTGCGATTAGAAACCACCGAATGTGAGGAAATATGCTATAAGAGACAATGTCACCATCATCGTAAACACGCCACCTATAGCTATAGGCCCTATTATCAGGCCACGTCCTCTTCGATGCTCATATCTTTTTTTGCTTCTCCATGCGATGACCCCCATGATAAACCCCCCTACTATCAGCAGGAGCCCTGCAGAGGGAAAGAGGAAAAGGCTTGCTATACCCGTCGTTGTTGAGATGTGAGCAGCCAGACTCAGGCCATCCATTTTCATTTCTTTCTTTCCCGGTTTAATATCCTCCTGGTTGATTCCGGATATGCGCTGGATGTTTTTTGCTTTCTTTTCTATACGATGTTCATTGCTGATTTCTCGTCCGGAGTCTCCGGCACTCAATAATGCCAGTGGAATTGACATGGTAGCCATAGTCAGGAACAAGGTAATGGTCAGGTGTTTAATTTGCATCTGGCACAAAAGATACAATTTTAGGAAGAACTCTTTTTCAATTGGTCTGTGCGCCCCTATCCCCGGGACGGGGAAAATTCAATTGCAATTCATGCACTGGGCAAACACAAAGGTTTGCCCCTACGCACGGCATTATTATTCGACTTAAAATACGTCAAAAAATGCCCTATATTTGGTCTGATGTACGACAGGGCTATACTCCACCTGGATCTTGATTCCTTTTTTGTGTCCGTTGAATGCCTGCGGGACAGCAGCCTCAAAGGCAAGCCACTCATCATCGGGGGTATGGGCGGCAGAGGAGTAGTAGCTTCCTGTAGTTATGAAGCCCGCAGATATGGGGTTCACTCCGCCATGCCCATGAAAATGGCCCTGCGTCTCTGCCCACAGGCCCTGGTGCTGCGTGGAGATATGGATGCCTACACCCGCCACTCGATGCTGGTCTCGGAGATCATCGACAGCCAGGCACCCGTTTTCGAAAAATCCTCCATCGACGAGTTTTACCTGGATCTCACAGGCATGGATCGCTATTTCGGTTGCTATAAATGGTCGGCTGAATTGAGGGGGCGCATCATTAAGGAATCCGGACTCCCCATCTCGTGCGCACTCTCCGTCAATAAGCTCGTATCCAAGGTAGGCACCGGCGAAGCCAAACCTAATGGCATGCGCGAGATCCCCACTGGCGAAGAACGGGAATTCCTCGCCCCCTTATCCACCGGTAAAATCCCCGGCATCGGCAAGGAAACTTACAAGAAGCTCAGTTTCATGGGTGTACGCACCATCAGGGTCCTTCGCGAAATCCCGCATCCCTTACTCGAACGCGAATTTGGGAAAATGGGCCAATTCCTCTGGGAAAGCTCCAACGCCATCGATCGTCGCCAGGTCATCCCCTACAGCGAACAAAAATCCATGTCCAAAGAGCGCACCTTCAGCGAAGACACCCTCGATATGAAATTCATCCGCAGCCTGCTCGGAAGCATGGTCGACGAGCTTGCCTTTGATCTCCGCCAGGATTCCCGCCTCACCAGCTGCATCACCGTCAAGATCCGCTATGCCGACTTCAACACCTTCACCAAACAACGCCGGATCCCATATACAGCCCAGACGCGCCAGCTCATGACCTATGCCCAGCAACTATTCGAAGAGGTATACGAGCGCCGCCAACTCATCAGGCTCATCGGCGTCAAATTCAGCGGGCTGGTCAACGGCCACATCCAGCTGAACCTCTTCGATAATACCGAATCAGAAATCTCCCTGCTTCAGCAGCTCGATCACATCCGAAGACGATGGGGAAAAGAAGCCATAGGGTGGGCCAATTTTAAGGTGCAGGCAAGAAAAGCATAGAGCATTCATTTCAATAGGCAATAGGCAATTCGTGTTTCGAGAGAGGGAGATCAATTAATCAATTGAAAGAATTGAGGGCTTTGAAATAAAGGTAACCAAATTTTTACCTATTTTTGTACAAAATGACGTACATAATTAAAAAATGAAAGCAATAACCATCTCAAATCTTAGAAGTCGAATTAGCTATTTTTTTAAGCTTGTAATAGACTCCTCAGAGGTATTAATCATACCCAGAACAAATACGGATGATGCGGTAGTCATACTTTCATTGAAGGAATACAATGCCCTGACTGAAACAAATTACCTTTTATCAGTCAAAGCAAATCGTATCAGACTTCTGGATGCTATACAACAGGCCGACAACCAAAATTTAATCCCCTTTGAGTCAGAAGATGAACCTAAATCATGAGTATTGAATTCACTCCAAATGCATGGGAGGACTTTAATTACTGGATCAAGTATGATAAAATCAAAGCAGATAAGATCACCGAATTAATTCGCTCCATAAGGCAAGATCCTTTTAATGGAATAGGAAGTCCTGAACCATTGCGGCATGAGCTTCAGGGCTTTTGGTCACGAAGGATTGATTATGAAAAAAGGCTGGTATATCGTGTGATCGGAACTAAAGGAAAAGATCAAAAAATCCAGATTATTCAATGTCGATTTCACTACAAATAAATAAGGGACAATTCCTCACAACTCACAACTCACAACTCACCACTCATGAAAGATTATTTCACCAAATAAATAATCCTCGTCATCCATTTAGTTGAATCCTTTTCAGCAGCAGGACCAACTACATATTCTTCCATTACCGGAAGCACATTTTCTAATTTACTAGTCTGTATATAATCTGCCATGGCCATATGTGCGTCACCCATCTTGCCATAACCGCCGTTGTATTCGATCACCATCGCTTTGCTGGCTGGTACCGTGATGATCTCCATACCCGCAGGTGCCTTCATGTCACCTTTGAAAGGAACTGCAACAGCGATATCCGCTTCCATTTTTTTCTCATCCCAGGTGTAATAGATTCCTACAGGAGCACCGGCCACATCCTTTTTTGCTTTTTTGACTTCAGTCATCAGATTAGGAATACCCTTCATGAAAGCATCCGAAATATCACTCATCGGCATCGTCTTGTGAATAGCCAGGTATTTTCCGCCGGCAAATGGAGTTGGATTGATTTGATAATTCATTCCCGCAGAGCTTGCCCCAGATGATGACTCAACCATTTTTTTCAAATCGGCCAAACCGGATTCAAAAGAAGGGCCAACATTTTTGTCCATGCTCATGACAGACCCCATCATGCGACCCACATAATTATTTTTACCTTCCATAACCCAGGTGACTTTTGTACCGGCAGGATCCGGATCAAGATGCAAAGATCCACTGGATACCATTTCACCCCATGGCATAAAAAATTTGAGCTGGACCTCAGAAGATTTCATGGGTTCAATGGATGTAATTGTTTGAGAACCCTTCCCTACTTTATGATTCCCCGACCAGGAGCTGGATGATCCAACTTCTCCATCTTTGCCTGAGTAGGTAACTACTGCAGCCTTATCCATCTTAAGAAAAGGGGACCATTCATTTGCTTTTCTCAGAGAACTCATATGAGGCCAGACCCGATTCGGTGTGGCAGCGATCACTACGGATCGTTCGACTTTGTACGTCTTTGGACCTATCATTCCCAGTATGGCGCCTATAACAACGAATGCCAAAAGGACATATAAAAGGACTTTTACTACTTTCATTTTAGTTGATTTTATACGGACAAATATAAAAAATCAACCCCAATCTTACTACAGGATACATCATGCTAAATGTTCAGTATTATTGACCAACAAATTCGATTTGACATAATGAAAAAGCTCCCGAATATCCTTTTGTCTATATGCATCCTGTTGTGTGTATCAGCATGTAAGAAAACTGGAAATGTTACTGACGCTGACCGTCCGTATCAACCTTGGGTTTTCCGCTCTGTTCTTGACCAGCAACCACGCATGATCACATTCGCTTTGAATGACAATTTGTGGGCTTCCTATCGTACGGATAGCTGTTCACTATACCAGGTTTGGAAAGGACACGTGAAGCTGCAGGGAGCTGTCTATGATAATGCCCACGGGCCACAGCCAATTTCAATAGGCAATATATGGTTGAAAAACCCCTTTAAAAACCCTTGGACCGTAATGAAAGATGGTCAGCAGGTATTGAAAGAAGTCCAATATCGCGGGCACAAATTCATCAAAGGCCATGCTACCATGATGTATCAGATGATCTGCAGTGACGGTACTATTCTTGAAGTCAGTGAGCAACCAGAATTTGTCAAAAAAGCAGACGGACAAATGGGGTTTGAAAGGACATTTAACGTAACAAAAGGAGCCCCGGGATATGAAATTGAGATTGCACAACAAGTCACTTCAATTGCCCTGAAACAAAATGTATCCTCTAATGGAAAATGGGATATTGATAAAGAGGAATATGCTCAGGTAAAGTCTAAACAACTCCTGACGCTTAACGGCCATCTTACTCTAAATCATGATGGCGAAACGCAGTTCAAAACCATGTTCGTAAGCCAGCCCACCATAACAAATCCAAATTCACTTGGCGAAGATGAAAACAGGTTGCCTCTTGGCGAAAGATTAATTGCAAAAAATGATTGCAAGACTTGTCATAACAAGAATGTACAAACTATCGGCCCTTCCTTCAGGCAAATAGCACAGCGCTATCCACTTGATGATGAAACCGTGTCCACTTTATCAAACAAAGTGATAAAAGGCGGAGCAGGAATATGGGGATCACAGGTGATGAGCGCGCATCCCGAATTACCTGTTTCTGATGCTGAGCAAATCGTTCGTTATGTATTGTCGCTTGACACGACAGATACCGGACAGAAAGGATCTAGTGCTCCGGATATTTCATTGACTACCGACATGAAGGACGGTAAAGATTTATTACCCGGCTTATTCGTTGAAGCATATATCAATCAAACCGGGTATGAAAAAATTCCAACATTTCCTCCCGGTAAAAAATCTGACCAGGCAGGGATCATTTCAGATTTCCAGGGCATTGACGCACAGAAATTCGGCGGATTAAGTGAAGATTTTGTATTGATCGCTAAAGGCTACCTGTATGCAGAAAAAGATACAGTAGCAGGCATTCGTGTATGGAGCGATGATGGTTCTAAGGTGACTATCGATGGCAAACTTATTTTGGACAATGATGGTCTTCATGGAACAGAAGTAAAAGAGGCAAATGTAAAATTGTCTAAGGGCTATCATCCTATCATCCTCGAATATCTGCAGGGTAAAGGAGGCAGATATTTATCTCTTGAATGGAAACTAGAAGATGCTCCTGAATGGAAAGGCATTCCTTCTACCGCACTGCTTCATTCAACAGATGTCAATTCCAAATTGCTGGGAAAAACACTTTCCATGATGACTGGCACACTCATTCCGGGGGACAAGTCATCTGAGGTGACCGTGCATCCATCATACGATTTGACGCAGGCCAGGCCGTGGGATTTTTTGCCGAAAGTAGGAGGCATGGATTTTATGGCTGATGGTCGCCTGGCTATAAGTACCTGGGATCCCTCTGGATCAGTATATCTTCTGTCAAATGTATCTACAGGCGATCCATCAAAAATAAAGGTGAAAAGAATTGCGAGTGGATTAGCGGAACCGCTTGGCCTTAAAGTGATCCACGACACGATTTATGTCATGCAAAAACAAGAGCTTACCCGTTTGATAGATAATGATCATGATGATATGATCGATGAATATCAATGTGTTTCTAACCACTGGCAGACCTCTGGAAATTTTCATGAATTTTCTTTTGGCCTTGCAGAAAAAAATGGAGATCTGTATGCTACACTTGCAACGGATATTCTCCCCGGTGGTGCCTCATCACCTAATCAACCACCGAGTCGTGGTCATGCAGTAAGATTTGATCTTCCTTCCGGAGAGCTGCACTATGTCGCAAGCGGCTTCCGTACTCCCAATGGTATTGGCATCGGTGTCGACAATGAAATATTTGTTGCCGACAACCAGGGTGACTGGTTGCCTTCAAGTAAAATATTGCATGTCACAGAAGGTGCATGGTTTGGATCCAGATCAGTTGATTTTGCAGGCACAGCTTCACTCAAAGAAAAGCCTCCCGTAGTATGGTTGCCGCAGGATGAGATAGGCAATTCTCCATCGACTCCATTGCCTATTAATGATGGACCGTACAAAGGTCAGATGATTCACGGCGAAGTAACGCATGGCGGAGTAAAACGTGATTTTATTGAAAAAATAAATGGTGAATACCAGGGTGCAGTATTCCGTTTCACGCAAGGTCTTGAAGCGGGTATCAATCGAATGGCCTGGGGACCTGATGGTGCCTTGTATGTGGGTGGCATTGGTAATCCTGGCAACTGGCAGCAGTCCAATAAATTATGGTATGGATTGCAAAGACTGAAATACAATGGCAAAACTACATTTGAAATGCTAGCTGTTCGTGCAAAAACGGATGGTGTCGAAATTGAATTTACAGAACCACTTAAAGATGGCGACGGATGGAATGTCAATGACTGGGAAATAAAACAATGGAGATATGTGCCCACTGCAAATTATGGTGGTCCCAAAATTGATCTTGAGACATTGAAAGTAGCTGGTGCTTATGTGTCTACTAATCGTAAAAAAGTTTCTTTGAAATTAGTTGGAATGAAGCCCGGTCATGTAGTGTATTTCCACATGGCAAATGCATATGTCAGTGATACAGGTCTTCCATTATGGACTACTGAAACATGGTATACAATGAATCAGATTCCACAAGGAAATCCGGTTGAAGTCACCACGGTTCCTTCTTACAGCCTAAATTCATTAACATCTTCTGAAGAATCTGCGGGATGGAAATTATTGTTTGATGGTAAGACAACGAATGGATGGCATAATTTTAATAAGACTACGATCGGTGCGGGTTGGAAGGTCAATGATAATGCACTGATGCTGGATGCCAAGAAAAATCCAAATGGAGATTGGCAGGCTGTGGATGGTGGCGATATCCTGACAGCAGATGAATATGAAAATTTCGAGCTCGATCTTG
>JBDSPM010000193.1:0-4762 GCA_039930325.1 Saprospiraceae bacterium | reverse complement strand
GACTATCAGGAGAGGGCCAAGCATCATCCATCCTGCGATGGATTTAGCATAAAATGCAGCGATGACCAGGATAAAAAACCACATTATATGTTTGTGCGTCCATCGCTGATTATGAATCGAATCTAATGCCACCAGAATATATCCAACTACAAATAAGGACATGACAGCATCGAGGTCGCCTGTTCGGGAAATATGATGCCGTATAAATCCTTCATGCCCGATGAAACAAACCATAACAAGTATCCTAGCCCAAAGCTGAAATCCCCATCTTTTCAAAGCATGGGTCATGAGTAATAAAATGCCTGTTACTGAAATAGCAGAAGGAAACCGGATAGCAAATTCAGGCCATGGAAATATTTTCAATGAAATAGCCTGCATCCAAAGCACGAGTGGTGGCTTTGTGTTATACATTGGATTTACAGGAATCAGCCAAGAAGATCCGTGAGCCATATTCCATGAGGCATTGGCATACACAGCTTCATCAAAAATGTAGATGGCTGGATGGCCCAATAAGTAAAATGCAGGCACCGAACATATGAGTATCCCGATATAATCCCATATGCACAATTGGATTTTTGGGAAAATGGACCTCATCTTACTTCCCACAAATGTGCAGATGAACCGCAGGGTCAATATTTCCACCGCAGAGGATGACGATGGAATTGCCTGTATGCTCTTCTTTCATTGCCGCAGCCATCGCAACGCCTGCCGCACCCTCAACGATGAGATCATGAGCCTGGTAGAGATACCGGATAGCATGCTCAATTTCATCTTCAGTGATCAGCACCCACATATCCACTAATTTCTGACACATCGGAAAAGTAATGCTATCGTGTTCCAGTGGGCCTGCCGAACCATCTGACAGTGTTGGATTAGCATCCGGAATATCCACAACATGACCTTTGATAACGCTAACCCACATTTCAGGAGAATTGCCGGGCTGACACCCGATGATTTGAATGCCTGGCTGATGATGTTTAAGCCATGATGCAATGCCCGAAATGAGGCCGCCTCCTCCAACCGTTATGAAGACCTTATCTATCACACCTGCATCTTCTTCAATTTCATATCCGATGGTACCCTGTCCGGAAATAACATCCAGGTCATTGTATGGACTTACCCATTCAAAATCATTTTTAGAAGCGAATTCTTTTCCAGTTAATTCTGCTACCAGGGAATCCCCGTCAACTGTGATGACTTCTGCACCGGTTTGTTTTAACTTTTCAATTTTCTTGGGGACGGCAGTGGAAGGAACAAAAACTTTTGCATGCAGATCAAAGAGCCGGGCAGCATGCGCTACGCCTAAGCCATGGTTACCTGTTGAAGCAGTTACAATAGTGAGGCCGGGTTCGAATGTACTGAGCTTGGCAAGTGCTCCGCGCCATTTGAATGAACCGGTGTTTTGTTCATTTTCACATTTCAACCACAAAGAATATTTTTCATCTCTGATCAGTCGCGTGCGATGAAGATTTGGCTGGATACGCTGATAGGCTTCTGAGATTAGTGTTGAGACAAATGCAGGATCATGGCTTTCGGTTCTTTCATCTTCTTTCATACAGTGGCATGTGTTCCGCCGGCAAGGATTCCAATGATCTGGTCAACAGCAAAATCAATATCATCTTTCGTCGTATTCCTGCTGAAAGAGAACCGAACCGCTTTACGATCTGCAGGATGACCAAGCGCCTCGAGTACGTGCGATTGGGATTCAACACCTGAACTGCATGCACTACCGCCGCTGGCACTCACACCGGCGATATCAAGTGACATCACCATGAGTTCCGTTTGCGGACCGGCAGGAAAAGAAACATTAAGAACGGTGTATAAACTTTCGGTAGGATGGCCATTGAAAAGTATGCCGGGACATGAAGCCTGCAATTGGTCTTTCATGTATTTCTTAATGCCACTGATATACACTGTGTCCTCAGCAAGATCCGCATATGCCAGTTGAATGGCTTTTGAAAGGCCCACAATTCCGGATAGGTTTTCAGTTCCTGCCCGCATATTTCTTTCCTGTGAACCTCCATCGATATATGGATGAATATGGCATTTGTTGTTGATGTATATAAATCCAATCCCTTTCGGGCCATAAAATTTGTGTGCAGCACCGGAGATAAAATCAATATGGGTTTGTTTCACGCTGATCTGAAAATGACCGACTGTCTGAACGGTATCAGAATGAAGATATGCCCCGTATTGCTGACATAGTTCTGATAGCTTTTGAAGATTGAGCATGGAGCCCAGCTCATTATTGGCATGCATCAGTGTCACAAGCGTAGTTCCCTTGTCAATGGCAAGCAATGTTTCAAGGTGAGCGAAGTCCGGCAGGCCATATTGATCTATTTTAACCAGGTCAACTTCAACTGATTTTTTGGACAGGAGATGTTCTACTGAATGTTTGACACAGTGATGCTCTGTGGGTGAAGTTATGATTCGTTTGATATTGAGATCGGAGACGGCACATTTGATGGCCATATTATTTGATTCGGTGCCACCTGAAGTAAAAAAAATCTCACCGGTGGAAGCCCCAATGAGATTGGCAACTGTTTTTCGTGCGTTTTCAATTGCTGCCCGGGTCGTACGCCCGTCCTGGTGAATAGAGGAAGGATTTCCAAAATGGCCTGTCAGATAGGGCATCATAGACTCTAATACTTCCGGTCTGATCGGCGTCGTGGCTGCATTATCGAGGTATACTCTTCTTCCCATGGTTGTGCTTGAGAGGACAAAGTTACAGCAAGTTTTTTACTTCCTCCACGAGCGCTTTAGCTCTTTCAGGGGTTTTAGCCTCTGCGTAAATGCGAAGAATTGGTTCTGTATTTGATTTCCTCAATTGCACCCATCCATCTTCAAGATCCACTTTCAGACCATCACGATGATCGAGTGATTCATCTTTGAAATGCTCCGCGATCTTTTCGATGAGGCCTTTGGCGGATTGCATAGGATTGAAAGTGATTTTATCCTTCACCATGACATATTCAGGATACGTAGTTCGCAATTCGGAAAGACTTTTCCCTGTGGTGGCCATATTCATCAATACCAGTGCCAGACCAATGAGCGCATCGCGGCCATAATGAAGTTGGGGATCGATTACACCGCCATTTCCTTCACCACCAAGAACCGCATTTCGAAGCTTCATTTCTTTTACCACATGGACTTCGCCAACCGGTGTATAAAAACATTCCACGCCTCTGTCTTTAGCTAACTCCTGAAGTGCCCTGCTTGAAGAAAGATTGGTAACCAATGGTCCTGCCGTATGACGAAGCACATAATCAGCAGCGCATACAAGCGTATATTCCTCACCAAAAAATTCGCCATTTTCACACACAAGTGCTAAACGATCAACATCCGGATCAATGCTAATGCCCAAGTTAGCTTTCTGTTCGATCACTTCTTTAATCAGATCCTGAAGATGATGTTCTAATGGTTCAGGATTGTGTGCAAACTGTCCATAATTTCCATCATTCAAAAGCGTAAATCTGACTCCGAGCTTCTCAAGAAGGGGTGGGATGCTGATGTTGCCAGTACTATTGATGCAGTCAACCACTATAGTAAACCCTGCATTCCTGATCACTTCGACATTTATCAAAGGATGAGTCAGGATGGATTTGATATGCTTTTCAATTGCATCATCTACATGTTTGACATTTCCAAAATTATTCACACTCGCATACGTAGCCTCCAGGCTCCCAGCCTCCGCCATGTTTTTGATTTCTTCACCGGCATCCTGGCTGATAAATTCACCTGCATGATTTAAAAATTTGAGAGCATTCCAATCAGAGGGGTTATGGCTTGCTGTGATGATGATTCCTCCCTGGGCACCTGATGAGAGGACATACATTTCAACAGATGGGGTAGTGGAGTAATCCAGATCAATGACGTGAATTCCCATCGTCTGAAGTGTCGTTATAGTAAGTGTTTTAACCCATTCCCCCGAGACTCTGCCATCCCTTCCGATCACAACAGCCGGATGTTCAAATTCTTTCTTCAACCACGTACCATATGCAGCTACGAACGCTACGATGTCGGGGGGTGTGAGATTATCGCCGGGTTTGCCGCCTATGGTTCCACGGACGCCGCTTACTGATTTGATTAGAGACACAAGTATTGAAATTGAATTTGCCGTGCAAAACTATACATTTGATGCGATGATACAGACATTGCTTCATTGGGACACATCCTTATTTCATTGGATCAATCACGGATGGAGCAATCAGGTGTTTGATTATATATTTCCGCTCATCCGGAATAAATATTTTTGGCTGCCGCTGTACGTCCTCGTCGTTTTCTGGATCATGTTCAACCATCATGTCAGGGGCGCAATATTCATTTTGTTCATGCTCGGCCTTTCCATTTTTGCCTCGGATACTATAAGCTCCTTGTTGATTAAAAATCAAGTACAGAGAATACGGCCTTGTCATGAGCTTTATATGGACCCACCTGTCATCGAAAGAGTCAGTTGTGGCGGTGGATATAGCTTCACTTCATCTCACGCTGCGAATCATTTTTGTATCGCTGCATTTTTTATTTCAATATTCGGTGAGTATATGCGACGGTGGAAGTATTTATGGTGGGTGTGGGCATTATTGATTTCCTTAGCGCAGGTTTACGTCGGTGTGCATTATCCATTTGACATTCTGGGAGGTGCATTCTTGGGAATCATTATAGGAGCTTCGATGGGCAGGATTTGTTTTCGGCAATTGAAAGACAAGCAGCATATCGAGCACGGCGAGATCCCGCCTTCACGAAGTAGATGAAGCGGGAGAGC
>JBDSPM010000192.1:0-2537 GCA_039930325.1 Saprospiraceae bacterium | reverse complement strand
CCCTGCCTACGTAACTTCTCCCGTTCAATTTAGATTGAAATGGCGGCGAGCGTTGTATCCACCCCGGTGATTTCTATTTTTTGGTTTCGAAGGGATCTTCGTATTGAAGACAATCATGGGTTATATGAAGCTTTGTTGCATTCAGCCCCGGTCCTTTGCATTTTTATTTTTGATAAAAATATTCTGGAAGGCCTGACCAATAAATTAGATCAGCGGGTAGAATTCATTCATAGCACACTATTGGACATAGATAAAGAATTATCATCTTATGGTTCTTCACTTCTGACGTTTCATGACACTCCGGAAAATGCATTTAATACTTGCATCGAAAAATTTAATATTCAGACCGTTTTTACAAACCATGACTACGAACCCTATGCCATCAGCCGTGATGAAAAAGTGCGGGATCTTTTAAATGAAAAAGGTATTCCACTTCTTACTTTTAAAGACCAGGTCATCTTTGAAAAAAATGAAATCACCAAAAGCGATCATTCGCCGTACACCATTTTTACACCGTATTCTAAAAAATGGAAGGAAAAATATTTTAACACGCCAGTGCAAAATTATGCGGTCCAGGAAAAATTAGATAACCTGTTCAAAATTAAAAACCCGCGGATTCCTTCGTTACTAGAATTGGGTTTTCATGCATCAGGCCGGAATAGTCCATCACCTCAACCGGATATAGAAATCATTAAACACTATCATGAAACCAGAAACCTTCCTTTTCTCAGAGGCACCTCCCGGTTAAGTGTTCATTTGCGATTCGGAACAGTAAGCATTCGCCAAATCGTAGAATTAGCTCACCGATTCAATGAACAATGGCTTAATGAATTGATCTGGCGCGAATTTTTTATGATGATCCTCTTTCATTTCCCGCGTGTGGTGACAGAAAGTTTTAAAAAGAAATATGATGGCATACCGTGGAGAAATAATGAAGTTGAATTTAAGGCTTGGTGTTTAGGTGAAACCGGCTATCCCCTGGTAGATGCCGGCATGAGGGAATTGAATGAAACCGGATTTATGCACAATCGGGTGCGGATGGTTATAGCAAGTTTTCTGACTAAACATTTGTTGATAGACTGGCGATGGGGAGAAGCCTATTTTGCCGATAAGCTTTTAGACTATGAGCTCTCATCAAATAATGGCAACTGGCAATGGGCAGCAGGGTGCGGATGCGATGCTGCCCCTTACTTCAGAATATTCAATCCTTACGAACAGGCTAAAAAATTTGATCCCGATGCGAAGTATATTAAAAATTGGATCAAAAATTTCAAACCAGGGTATATTGATCCAATTGTAGATCATGAATTTGCAAGAAAAAGAGCACTAGAAGTTTATAAAAAAGCAGTAAGCGAAGTAAAATGAAAGAACTGGTCTTCGAACAATTTATGCCAATCACTTTAGATGAAGCGTGGAAGTTTTTTTCAACTCCCGCCAATCTTAATTTGATCACTCCTGATAAAATGCACTTCAGGATTTTGAGCGAAGTACCGGAAAAGATGTACCCGGGACTTCGCATAAGGTATAAGGTAAATCCCATGCTGAATATCCCGATGGACTGGACGACAGAAATCGGGGAGATCAGAGTGAACGAATATTTTAATGACATCCAGATCAAAGGACCCTATAAATTGTGGAGGCACCAACACTATTTTAAGGCTGTCAAAGATGGGGTCATGATGACAGATCGGTTGACGTATGATATTGGATATGGTATCCTGGGAAAGCTGGCTGGCAAGCTTTGGGTGGATAAACAAGTCAATGAAATATTTGCCCATCGCAGATTGAAACTCATTGAATTATTTGGAAACACTGCTTACAAATAAAGTATTTTTTAAATCCCGCGAAGACGTAAGAATAACTTGCAAAAACCTATTTCGCGCTTCTGCGCGAACCTAAATCAGAGAAACTAAATTAATTGTGCAAAAATTTAACTGAAAATCAGCCCTTTACACAATTATCTTTAAGAAATCTTTCGTGAATCCTTGGTTTTATGAGGGGTAAAAACCTACCTTTGCGTCCCGCTTCAGAAAAGGCGGTTATTCTATAGTCAATTCTAAATTCTTTTGCTTTGAATACTTTAAGTTATAAGACAAGATCAGTACGGGACGAAGACGTCACCAGGCGTTGGTTTGTAGTAGATGCTGATGGAGAAGTGTTGGGTCGTCTTGGCACCCGAATAGCCACTGTTCTCAGAGGCAAGCACAGGCCTGAATACACGCCCCATACAGATACAGGAGAGTATGTCATCGTAGTGAATGCCGCTAAAGTAAGGCTAACAGGCAAGAAGGAATTGGTAAAAATCTACCAAACCTATTCAGGCTATCCCGGAGGCCAGAAAGAACTCACAGCTACAGAGGTCCGCGCACGCCGCCCCGAGCGACTTATTGAAGCAGCCGTAAAAGGGATGCTCCCGAAAAATAAGCTCGGAAACGCGATGTTCACTAAGCTCTTTGTTTATCCTGGACCCGAACATCCACATGCCGCTCAGAAACCACAACCTCTGATCTAATCATTCATCCTCAACAAGTCTAAGT
>JBDSPM010000191.1:0-12065 GCA_039930325.1 Saprospiraceae bacterium | reverse complement strand
TGGTGCTGCTTTTCTTGCTGATTTTTTCGCAGCTTTCTTTGCAGCCTTTCTTGGTGCTGCTTTTCTTGCTGATTTTTTCGCAGCTTTCTTTGCAGCTTTTCTTGGAGCTGCTTTCTTAGCGGCTTTCTTTGCAGATTTTTTAGCAGCCTTTCTTGGAGCAGCTTTCTTAGCGGCCTTCTTCGCTGCTTTCTTTGGTGCAGCTTTTTTAGCAGCTTTCTTTGCTGTTTTCTTGGCAGCCTTTTTAGCGGCTTTCTTCGCAGCCTTTTTAGGCGCAGCAGCGGCTGCAGGAGCAGCAGCAGCTTTCTTAGGTGCAGCTTTCTTCCTTGCTTTTTTAGCAGCAGGAGCAGCCATAGGTGTTTCAGGCATCTTCATTCCTGAATCCATTGAGTCATTTTCACTAGACATGGAAGACATATCATTGTTCATACTCATTCCACTGTCATATGACATCATGGAACCAGACATGTTGTCCTCCATTTTAGGTTCTGTTTTTTTTGATTTCTTATCCACTTTTGATGCGTTTTAATTTGGTTTAAAAAGATGTTTTAAATGTTAAGCGCAATTTAGATGAAATAAACGAATAATAAGAAGATTATATATAAAAAATTTATTTGCGTATGCATTCAGCCACACATCCACATGCAATTTTCAGTTGTCTTCTTTCAATAATTTTTCCCGTTTCAATATCGCCAATGCAAAATTCAATCGCCCGTAATCAAGACTATCACCCACCTGTTCTTTTACCTTGCTGGCTTGTTCGCTGAAACCACTGGCACGCCATCCTTGCCTGGCCATGTCCAGGTCACCGGGCAGCAGAAACTGGTGGAGGTTGATCTCCTCTCCTTTCATATACAATCTTGACAGATGTACAGCGATCGTTGATACTGCCATCCCTCGCTTCGTTGCAATATCAGGTATCGTCATCCCCTGTCGAAAAAGATCAAGCGTTTCAATATAGGTAACTCCTTTGGGCTTTTTGATGATATTCTGCTCCGTCATGAAGCTTCTGATCGTTTCGACGAATTCCTGGCCATATTTAGCCGACTTATATTCCCCCACACCATTCAACTTTGAAAATTCTTCAACAGTGTATGGTCTGACTTCAGCGATTTCTTTTAATGTGCCCAATGGAAACACTGCATAGGTAGGAAGCCCGTCATCCTTTGCCATTCGGTCGCGCAAATCTTCAAGCCGATCCAGAAGATTGGCTTTAAATCTCACCGTCTTGCTTCTTTTTCGGACAATTGGTTCTTCCGGTATTTCTACTTGCCTATGAAGCGTCACCATTTTCCGGTCGAATAAAACTGCATCGCTGAGAGGCGTACATTTCAGTATGGAATGCCTGGTGTAGTCGATCTCCAGATATCCCTGGTTAATCAATTGGGTGATATAATGTATCCAATCTCTTGAAGCGATGTCCTTTCCAGCGCCATACGTTTTGATTTCATGAAGATGCCGATCATAGATCTCTCTTCTGCCGGACCCTCTAAGCACATCAACCAGCAGACTCATCCCAATGGATTCATTTGCTCTCTTGCAACCAGACAAGGCAATCTGCGCAATTTTCGTCCCGTCAAACCCCACTAAAGGAGACCTGCAATGATCACAATGACCGCAATTGGTCAATCTGTATTCACCAAAATAATTGAGGATCACATTCGTCCTGCAATTGGTAGCCTGGGCATATTCCCATATCCTTTCAAGCTTCTCCGATTGCACCCTTTTGAAGGTATCATCTGCACCACTTGTTGCAATGAAATCTTTATACACCGCAACATCGCGGAAAGAATAAAACAATAATGCATCAGCGAGTTGGCCATCGCGGCCCGACCGGCCAATTTCCTGGTAGTAACTCTCTATATTCTTAGGCAGATTGTAATGAATGATCCACCGGATATTCGGTTTGTCGATCCCCATCCCGAATGCAATCGTGGCGCACACGATCTGGATCCTGTCAAACTGAAAATCCTCCTGTACTTTCTTTCGTGTGTAATTGTCTACTTCCGCATGATAGGCTGCTGCTTTGTATCCGTAATTTACCAAACTAGAAGCTATCGATTCGGTGGTTCGTCTAGCCAGGCAATAGATGATGCCTGGTTGCCCCGGTCTCTCTTGCAAAAAATCCTTGATCTGCTCCAATCGATCAATACCAGCTCTGACTGACAGGTGGATATTGGGCCGTTCAAAGCTGGAAAGAAAAGTTTTGGGATCTCTTAGCTTAAGCTGTTGGCGGATATCTTCCTGTGTTGCTTTATCGGCTGTAGCGGTTAAGGCGAGAACAGGAATATTGTTGAAAACTTCAATCAGCGTCGTGAGCTTCGCATATTCAGGCCTGAAATCATTACCCCAGATTGAAACACAATGGGCTTCATCAATGGCGATAAGGGAAATGGTTTTTTCGCTGATGAATTCCAGGAATTTAGGTGTGAGAGCTCGTTCCGGAGAGATATAAAGGATCTTTAATTCACCATTTTTGATTTGCTGGTGGATGACTTTGCTTTCTGCGCCGGAAGTTCCACTATGCAAAGCACCTGCAATGATCCCATTTGATCTCAGTGACCTGACCTGGTCATTCATCAAAGAAATAAGTGGCGAGATCACCAATGCAAAACCTGCTTTCAACAGTGCAGGCAATTGATAGCAGATGGATTTTCCTCCTCCTGTGGGCATGATGACCAGCGAGTGACCCCCATCAAGAACATGATGGATGATTTCTTCCTGGTGCTCCCGGAATTCACCAAAACCAAATCGCAATTTGAGCGTGTGACGTATATTTTCAGCTGGCATTTCAAAAAAATGTTTTCAATGGACAATAGCGAATAAAGCTAAGGGATTGATGGGGGAAAAGCAAATATGTTTTACCCCCTACCCCCTGAAAAGGGGGACTTGAGGGTTCAAATCGACAATCGTGAATCGTCAATAATGAATTACAAAAACTCCCGACGTTCGCGTGTCTCTGACTGCGAAAAACGTCTTCCTCATATTGACCCCACTGACCTCTGCTCTTCGCCCTCTGCTTTTTAGCCGCAAATTCTCACAGATTAACGCAAATTAATCACCATTCAAAGAAATCTTTCACTGCCATCAAGTACATCACAGTATTGACCCCTCTGCTCCATGCTCCATGCTCTCCCGCAACATCACTGTGTGATGGCGGGATCTTCGCTACGCTACGACATGCTTCCTCCTTTTACAAATGCCTCTCCGCATGATAAGAACTCCTCACCAGCGGCCCGCTCTCCACAAACGCGAATCCTCTTTGGTTTCCCTCTTCTTTGTACCATGCAAAAACATCCGGGTGGACATATTCTGCGACAGGAAGATGCATCGGTGTAGGTTGTAAATATTGTCCGATGGTCAGCACATCACAACCATGTGCGTGAAGATCATCCATTGCCTGCAGCATTTCATCTTTTGTTTCACCAAGGCCAACCATGATGCCGGACTTTGTTCTTTTGCCGTAATCCTTTGTACGCTGGATTTGTTCAAGGCTTCTTTCATAACGTGCTTGTGGGCGAACAAGACGATAGAGGCGTGGCACCGTTTCCATATTATGCGATACCACTTCTTGTCCTGCAGAAATCATCCGCTCAAGCGCTTCCCAATTTGCTTTCACATCAGGGATCAGTGTTTCAATGGTGGTGGACGGAGATAATTCTTTAATTCTAACGATGGTCTCATGCCATATTTCTGCACCACGGTCTTTCAGTTCATCGCGATTGACAGAAGTGATGACGGCATGTTTTACACCCATCAATGAAATTGCTTCTGCAACGCGACGAGGCTCATCCGTGTCATATTCATTCGGACGGCCTGTTTTAACAGCACAAAATGAACACGACCTGGTACACACATTCCCCAAGATCATAAAAGTGGCTGTTCCGGCACCCCAACACTCGCCCATATTAGGGCAATTGCCGCTCTGGCAGATCGTGTGCAGATTGTAGGTATCCACGAGCTGACGGACTTTACGGTATTCTTCACCAATAGGCAGCTTTACCCGAAGCCAATCTGGCTTGCGGGATCGGGGTTGTGATTGTTTGACATTAAGATCCATCATGAGTATACAAAGGTAGGGCTTATGAATTAAAACCAACCTTTAAGAAGTCCAATAGGAGACGTTAGTACTATCTCGTATTTTTGTCATAAAATTCTCTGTTCTCAAATGGAAACGATAGTACTTAAAAGCAATTCAAAAGACGATCTCATTCTTCTAATGAAACTGGCCAGGAAACTGGGAATTGAAGTTTCCGTTTTAAGCGAGGAAATAGCAGAAGAGATTTCATTCATACACGCTATAAAAAAAGGAAGAACCTGGAAATTAGTGGACACGAATAAAATGCTTCAAACCTTAAAACGTTGAAGGTCCTAATCGATAAGTCATTTGAGAAAGATATCCGGAAGATCAAGGAACTAAAACTTAGAAGCAAGATAGCTTTGATTATAGAATCCATGATGATTGCCAAAAAATTAGAAGACATTCATCAGATCAAAAAGCTTAGAGGCGGTGATATCTATTAGAGACTAAAAATTCAGGATTATCGGATGGGTTTCATTTTTGAAAAGAATGAAATAACCTTAGTCAGATTTCTTCATCGCAAAGCTAGTTACCAATTTTTTCCAAAATAAATACTTTCATTTTGATGGCGATCTGCTGATCATGGAAGGAACTATTTTCGGCGAAAATATTGAGCTAAAATTCAGAAAGGAAGAATTGCACTGCATTGATTTATCAAAAATCATTTTCAACTCCAATAGAAAAATTTGATTTATTTCACGTCATGCGGGAATCGAAGCTATACCCTTATTTCGTGTTTTCCATTTGTTTTCTCGGTGTGGCGGTGGGAGCGATGGATTCAATATTGGCTCCGGCTTATCTCCCGGAAATTCTGAAAGAGTTAAATCACTTTTCACTTTTAACGGAGAATGCCGGAGCATGGATTAATTTTTCATTTCTGGGTGGAGGCACGATTGGCGGCATTTGTCTTGGGTTTATTTCTGATTGGATTGGACGAAAAAAAACCTTGGCAATCGCATTGTTTTTTTGTGGTGCGGGGAGTGGATTGGGGGCAATATGCTGCACAGGATTGCTCCTTGCCTTGACTCGGTTCGTAGTGGGAGTTGGTGTGGGGGCAATACTGGTCGTATCCGTTGTTATCCTGACAGAAATTTGGGAAAAGAAGGCTAATGGAGTTGCGCTGGGTATCATGTCCGTGGCTTATCCGGTTGGCATCATCACTTCTGGTCTTATCACTGCTAACATTCCAAACTGGAAGACTGCTTTCCTCATCGGCACAGCCCCTGTTTTGCTTATCGTTCCTTCTTTGATTTTCATTCGAGAGACATTGATACCATACAGGGAAGAAATAAACGAAAAAAGAAGTACGCTTTCGGGTTACAGCCAACCATTGATATCAGGTATTCTTATTTATGGCACCATGTTGATTGGCCTTTGGTCTGCATTTTCCTGGTTACCAACCTGGGTGGACAGCCTGATGAGTAATTTTAACATGGTTGGGCAGGCACAAAGGGGGATGGCGATAACTTTGTTAGGATTGGGAGGCTTGATCGGAGGAGCTATTTCTGGTGGGATCGCCGCCCGATTTGGAGCCCGGGAAGTTCAGGCAGCTTGCTTTATTCTATGCCTTATCATTTCGTTTTTACTTTTCAATATGACAAAATCCTTCTCTGAAATCGTTCTGATCGGTTCGGGAGTTCTGGGATTTGTATTTGGAATTAGCCAGGGCGTATTAAATATTCTTATTCCGGGTTTATTTCCCATCCATTTGCGCTCCTCAGCAATAGGCTTGTGTTTTCATGTAGGCCGTGGATTCACTGCAATTGCCGTATTTTTCACCGGCGCATTAGCAATTGCCCTGGGCGGCTATGGAAATGCAATGTTTATATTTTCCGGTGTTTATGTGATAGGATTACTTTCGTTGTTGTTGTTGAAAAGAAATGCAAATGCCACACATTGATCTTCGTTCCGATTTATATGGCATCACCAGCTTGTTAGATTACCGGAAAGAAGCCGCTGTACCGCTGTGCGAACTGACACAGTTATTGTTACGAGGGGAATCCACCCTGAAGGAATCGGAACGGGAATTAATTGCTGCATATGTTTCTTACCTCAATGAATGTGCTTTCTGTACGTCAGCTCATTCTTCAGCTGCTTGTCTTCTGCCAGGTGGTAATAAATCATTTATTGCCAGTATGAATATGGAGCCGGATAAAATGGAAGTAGGCCATAAAATAAAATCTCTCTTAAAAATTGCTGCTAAAGTGCAGGAAGGTGGATTGAATGTTACTGAAGAAGATGCGGAAGCTGCCAGGTATCATGGTGCCTCAGATATGGAAATTCATGATACGGTTTTAATTGCAGCTTTATTTTGTATGTACAATCGCTACGTTGACGGACTCGCTACAAAAAAGCCTGAGGATCCCTCATTTTATGAAGCGCTTGGGAAGAGAATCACGATGCGCGGATACCTTATGCCCGATGACGGGTATCATCCGTTGAAAGTGTAAGAGAGTAAGAGTGTAGGAACATTTGAGCACAAGAAAGTAAGCTAGTATGATATTGCCCCAGAGGGGCTAGAAGTCGGTAACAAATGAACTACAAAAAACTCTCTTGCCCCATCGGGGCAAAACATGAATGTGTACTATCTGTGATTAAAAAGTAAAGACTGTTCAATAAAAGCAAATCCAAAATCCAACATGCCTTACATAAACACAAACAATTCAATTCCCGGTATCCGTGGCCTGATGCAATTCAGGCAGGATACGGCATTAGCCCTCAACAAGCTTGCCCAGGTTTTATTGGCAGATGATGCATCACTCTCCAGAACAGATCGTGAGATAATAGCTACGTTTGTCTCTTCGCGCAATGAATGCAAATTTTGTATGACATCGCATGGTGCTATTGTGGCACATCTGCCCGGAGGATCGTATGAAGCTGTTCATTCTATTTGGGATGATTACCATTCAGCCCCTATTTCAGATAAACTGAAAGCACTGCTCCAAATAGCTGATAAGGTACGCGTGAGTGGCAGAAACGTAACTGAGGAGGATATTCAAGCAGCCCGACATAAAGGTGCAAGTGATCTGGATATTCATGACACTGTTTTAATATCAGCCATGTTCTGCATGATGAACCGGTATGTGGATGGACTTGGTGCTACTACGCCTGATGATCCTGCATTTTATAATATCGTAGGAAAACAAAGAGCAGAAGAAGGCTATCTGACAAAATCCGTATTAGTGAAAGAATAATCACTAAGACTGTTGCGAAATTCTTTTTGAGAACTTTCGTGACGTTTCGCTCCAGCTCAATCAAAGATGAAGAATCGAATTGCTATCTGAAATGTTGAGCCGAAACATTTTTAATGAATCTCCATTGGTCGTTGAGCGGAGCGGTTACTGAGATGTAGCCCTGGCATGAGGTGGAGCAGGTCGAAGTATAAAACGAACCGATGAAAAACAGGTTGATCGAAATCACTTTTTGCCTTTCAGATCCGAAACAAAGTGAGGGCCAACTTCTCAGTTGACCTTTGCCATTTTCTCTTTCAGCGCAGCATCATCCGGAGATAATGCAATGGCTTTTTTATACCATTCCAACGCTTTCTGCTTTTCTCCTAAACCTTCATACCCATTAGCAATCGCTGAGGCTAATTCGGCAGCAGGTTGGATTTGCCAGGCTTCAGCTAAAATGGAAATGCCGGCTTCAATATCATTTTTGGCTAAAAGATCATTGCTATATCTCTTAAGTGCGTTATATAGACCTTTCCTCGCGTTCGCATCATCAGGTTTCAGTTGTGAGGCAACACGATAAGCATCCACACATTCTTTATATCGATGTTGGAGATATGTACAATTACCATAGGCCTTATACAAATCGAACGAATTAGGAAGGGCTTCCATCGAAGTTTTCAAATAGACTGCGGCTTCTTCCAGCAGTTTTTTTTGTTCTGCCTGGTCAGTCGATTCTCTTGCTTTGTTGAGTAGACTTTCTCCAGGAGTAAGTTTTTTATTCGAGTCTGGCGGGGAACATAATATCTGGAAATAAATAAAAATCCCGCCAACTATTAGCAGCATTGCCCGGCCGGTTATTGTGAAAAGCCTTACGTTCTCCCTTTTTAAAATCATTTCCGTCAACAAGGTAGAAAAGGCTATCAACATAAAAGATTACGTATAAATCTCTATCTTAAAGTCTTCTTATTCAAAAAAAATTAAAATCAAAACGTATGGAACATTGGCTCTATTTTATCATCATTGGCGCACTTGCGGGATGGCTCGCGGGAGTTCTCTGGAAAGGATCAGGGTTTGGATTGATCGGCAATATTATCACCGGCATAGTCGGTGGAATGCTTGGAGGATGGTTAGCAGGCCAGTTAGGAATTGGCGGTGGAGGTGTCATTTTTGAAATCCTCATTGCTGCAGGTGGCGCATTAGTTCTCATTATTTTATTGCGCCTGATCAGGGGATAAGCAGGATAGTATTTAACGTAAAAAAAAGTTGCTGCCTATGAACAACACAGACAGCAACCGTACCACGAATAACTTCGCCAAATCGCGAGATTTGACTAGCTTACTGTTTGGCTTTTAGATTTTGGAAATGCCATACGCAAGACCAAGACTGAATTGGATTGTATTATTAGTTTGCTTTTCTGGTATCACCTTTACCACATCAGTCAGACCAAGAAAAGCACGCAGATCTGTATTCAACCAGATACGGTTGGCTACTCTTGCATTAAATCCAAGGCCACCTACTAAAGCAAGATTGAGTGAATTGTAGTTACTCTTATCCACTGTAGTGTCATTCAACTTAGCACCCAGAAGAAATTCAGGAGCAATGCCGACATACGCTTTAGGACGGAACGATTCTCCGAGAGCACCAAAGAAAAGATCAAAGGTGATTGGCACCTGGAAATAATTGACTTTGGCGTCATTATCACCCACCTTATAGCCTTCTTTTGAATATAGAAAATCAACAGATATGCCGGTGGTTTCGTTGATGCTGTAGGTTGTGGTCAATCCAAAAACCGGTCCAAGCAGAGATTTCGAATTGTCTACATGACTGAAATTTGAAAAATTTACACCCACTCTTGGACCTAGTGAAAAAGCATCCTGTGCATTTAATTGGCATACTGTGAAGAAACTTGCTGCCAGTACGAGAATTTTTACTTTGTTAAACATGATTTTTTGTTTTAATGAGGAATTAGATTGTTCATTAATTTTAACAAACTTGAGTATGTAAGGTTCAGGAATAAAAGTATTTGCTCTTCTCAAACCATTGGCCACGATTCATTCAGTAAAATCCCGGATCATATATAATTCCAATTTATTTACATGGAATGATTGAATTTTGAAAAACTAAAGTGGAATTGTGTAAAACCTCCGGATAAATATTCCGTATTCACGGGCCTCGCAATACATATCTTTATATAATGAAGAGTACAAGTCGATTTCCTTTTTATATACCCATTATTATACTTTCATTAACGTCTTGCCGTCCTGAACAGAAGGCTGAAAAGGATCATGAAATGGATATGGGACAGCAAGATCACATGAGTTCTGCTACAGGAATAGTCGTTGCGCAGTCCTCAAAGGAAACACTAGCCATGATAGATAGTGTACAAAAAGCGCAAGCAGCAGTGGATCCGTCGAAAGTAAACATTATTCTTTGCGCACAAAGAGCTCAATTATATAAAAGCAAGCTCGCATCCGTGTCCGGGCTCGAAAAGGCGAACCTGATGGTGATGTATGGCTTCGAGGAATTAAAAGCCGGAAATACACAACAGGCCATGGATGCGTTTCGTGACGTCATCACATTTGTGACCCCGATGCAAATACCGGGAAAAGAAAAAACTATTCTTGAAGTAAAAAAAATGCTGGCTATCGCTGCGCTGAGATTAGGTGAGCAACAAAATTGCATTAGTAACCACACATCAGCTTCTTGTGTCATTCCCATTGCAAAGGCAGGGCAACATACCTTAAAGGACGGATCAACAGAGGCGATGGAACTCTATACAGAAGTGTTGAAAGAAGATCCGGAAGATCTTACTTCAAAGTATCTGTTGAACATAGCTGCCATGACACTTGGAAAATTTCCGGATGGAATACCTGCTTCCATGCGCATGCCTGAAAGGTATTTTAAATCGAAGATTGATTTTCCGATGTTTACAGACATTGCACCTGAGATTGGGCTGGACAAACGTGGACTTGCGGGAGGAGTAGCAGTTGAAGATTTTGATCGCGACGGTGATCTTGATGTCATAGCTTCCTCATGGGGCTTTCATGATCAAATTAGATATCTTAGAAATAAAGGTGATGGCAGTTTTGAAGATGTTACTGCTCAATCTGGCCTGCAAGGCGTGACTGGAGGATTGAATCTCAGGCATGCAGATTACAACAATGATGGATATGCTGATGTATTGGTCTTGCGTGGTGCATGGCTTAGGGATCAGGGCCGCATCCCGAATTCACTTCTCAGAAATAATGGTGATGGGACATTTACGGATGTAACTCTCAGCTCAGGCATCTATTCGAAATGTCCGACACAAAATGCAATCTGGGAAGATTTTGATCTCGATGGCTGGCTCGATTTATTTATAGGCAATGAATCCATCCCTGAGCTTGGGTCAGCTTTTAATTTCCCATCTGAATTTTATCACAATCAACATGATGGTACATTTAAAGAAATGGCTGCAGATGCTGGTTTAAATATAAATTCATTCGTAAAAGGAAGTACTGGAGGCGATATAAATAATGACGGTTTACCGGATCTATTTATTTCAAATCTCAATGGAGCCAATATGCTTTTTCTGAATACCTCTGACAAAACAGGTATACATTTTCAAAATATATCCGGTACTGCAGGCATTGGAGAACCCTATGTTTCATTTCCAACATGGATGTTTGATTACAACAATGATGGCTGGCTTGACATTTTTGTTTCCGCCTATTCTGATGGCTCAGAGGATCTGCCCGGAAAAGTACTACGTGCTTATGGAAAAAAAGATGATCCATTTCGTCCGCGACTTTATAGAAATAATGGAAACAATACATTCACCGATATGAGTTCGGAGATGGGTCTTACAGAACCTGCATTTACGATGGGCTGTAATTATGGTGATCTGAATAATGATGGTTATCCGGATTTTTACCTAGGTACCGGTGAGCCTAATTTGAAATCAATAGTACCGAATAAGATGTATTTAAATCGTGAAGGAAAATATTTTGATGACGTCACGTACTCAGGCGGTTTTGGAAATATCCAGAAAGGGCATGCTGTTGGCTTTGGTGATTTTGATAAGGATGGCGACCAGGATATTTACGTGGTGATGGGAGGAAGCTTTGAAGGGGATATATATGAAACTATTTTCTTTGAAAATCCGATGCCTCATGATAACAATTGGGTCATACTTCGTCTGGAAGGCGTTAATTCAAATCGATCAGCGATTGGTGCCCGGGTTGAAGTGGATATAATCGAAAATGGAAAACCCCGGAAGATTTATGAAATGGTTTCAACCGGTGCAAGCTTTGGAGGAAATAGTCTACAAGTAGAGCTGGGTCTCGGGAAAGCAGAAGAAATCACGAATCTAAAAGTAATGTGGCCTAATTCGAATAAAGATGTACAGGAATTCCAGCATGTTGTCATTAACAAAGCCTATACACTCAAAGAAGGAGGTCAATTGGTGACTGTCGATTATCAGTATGTTGCATTTAAGAAGGATGGAATGCATCATCAGCATGCGATGTAATTTTCACTAACTTACTCCCTCATTCTTATTGCCATACGCCCTCATGTTTTGTAAAGTAAATTCGACTGCCATCCATGTTGCACTTTTCATCCTGCTTTGTTCCATCCTTTCATGTAAAAACGATCCAGGCACTCCAACCTCAACTGAAAAAATAAATACCTCCCCTGCCCAGGTTTCTGCTTCCATCAAGTTAATATCCCTTCCCGCTTCTGAAACTGGCATCAACTTCGTCAACAAAATCAATGATGAAGGCATGATCAATATTTTCACCTGGCATTTTTTATATAATGGCGGTGGTGTCGCA